>DATDBV010000046.1:0-9706 GCA_036524715.1 Nakamurella sp.
ATCGGGTGATCATCGACATCCGTCGTGGAGAGTTGACGCTGATCGCGCTTGACCTGGGACACCGCTCGGCCGTCCACGAGTGAGTGCCCGATTTCGGTTTCGATCTACTCTCGGTCGGTGACCGCGACAGAGACGACGACAGCGATGGGTGCCATCAGGCTGACCGGCTACGCCCACGGCGGGGGGTGTGCCTGCAAGATCCCGCCCGGCGAGCTCGAGGACGCGGTCCGCGGCCTGGTCGGCCAGACCGGCGACGACGTGCTGGTCGGTTTGGACAGCGGCGACGACGCCGCCGTCGTCCGGCTGCCCACCGGACATGGGACTGACCTGGCGGTGATCTCCACCGCCGACTTCTTCACCCCGGTCGTCGACGACGCCTACGACTGGGGCCGCATCGCGGCGGCCAACGCCCTGTCGGACGTGTACGCGATGGGCGGGCGGCCGGTCGTGGCGATCAACCTGGTCGGCTGGCCCCGGGGGGTGCTGCCGATGGAGCTGATGACCGAGGTGCTGCGGGGCGGCGTCGACGTGGCCGCGCAGGTGGCGTGCCCCGTCATCGGCGGGCACACCATCGACGACCCGGAGCCCAAGTACGGCATGGCGGTCACCGGCGTGATCGACCCGAAAGACCTGCTGCGCAACGATTCTGCCGCCGCGGGGATGCCCATCACGCTGACCAAGCCGCTCGGCCTCGGCCTGCTGAACAACCGGCACAAGCAGACCGGAGAGGTGTTCCCCGAGGCCATCGCCACGATGACCCGGCTCAACCGGGAGGCGTCCGAGGCCGCGGTCGCGGCCGGGCTGCGGGCGGCGACCGACGTCACCGGCTTCGGACTGCTCGGCCACCTGCACAAGATGTGCCGGGCGTCCGGGGTGGGGGCGGTGATCGACCGGAGCGCGGTGCCGGTGCTCGACGCCGCCCGGGTCGCGCTGCGGGACGGCTTCGTGCCCGGCGGATCCCGCCGCAACCTGGATTGGGTGCGGCCGCACCTGACCACCGCCGACGACGTCAGCGAGGACGACCTGATCATCCTGGCCGACGCCCAAACCTCCGGCGGGCTGCTGGTGGTCGGCGAGCTGCCCGGCCACCCCGTCATCGGGCACATCGTCGCCGGGGCGGGCATCGAGGTGCATTGAACGGACACGACCGGGTCCGGGCAGGTCGCGATGGACGGCGCTTCGGTGGCCGAAGGCGAGGGCAGGGACCAACAAGTCCGTGTCATGCACCTGTTAGCCGATGCGATAGCCCCCGATCGGTGTCGCGCCGGTCCGGGCCATCTCCGCGCGCGTATCGGCTGCCCGGAGGTGCTCCAGATCCTCGGCCCCGATCACCGCGGCAACCCGATGCCCGCGGCGAGTCAGGTACACCGGCCGTTGAGCGATCCGCGCTTCGTCGACGACGTCGACGAAACGCGCTCGTGGTCAGCCACCGGAATGTCGGTAATGAGGCCATGCCGAATACGCCGAGATGAACGTCTCGGCGGTGCCGAGCGGCTCGACGATTAGTGGCCGGTAAGTGGCCGGTGTGCCCGGGGCGGGATCAGTCCTCGAGGAAACCCCGAAGCCAGTCACGCACCTCAATGAGCGTCGCCTGATCGACCCGTCCGGACGGACCGACCAGCCGTTCCCGACTCAACGTTCGCGGTTGCTCGGTCATCGCCCATGACGGCCGTGGGAGTCCGCAGTCGCCCAGGCCGATGTGGTTCGGCCAACGCCGATCCACCGTCGTGATGGGCACGACGATGACCAGAGCTGTGACGGCTCGGAGATATCCGGCTGAGGCGACGACCAGGACCGGACGACGGCCCGACTGCTCGCGTCCTCTCACCGGATCGAGTTCGGCCCACCACACGTCTCCGGGCGCGAGTTCAGGCACTAGCGGCGTCGGACAGCTCCGCCCGTTCCCATTCCGAGGTCTCGGTGGAGTAATCGGCGAGGACGTCGGGCGGTGTCGCTGCGATCGCGGCGGCAAGTTCGTCCATTCGAAGACGGCGATCCTCGGCATCGATCAGGTGCTCGAGGTGTTCGCCAAGTGTCCGGTGCGCGGCCCTGGCTTGGGCGCGCAGCCGGTCACGAGTGGCCGAGTCGAGCTTGATCGTCGTACTGGTCATACCCAAAGTATGACCTTGGTGGGAACCGCCGATGACGGCCAGAGTCTGCGCCGGCCCGGTCTCGTCTCGGCGATCCGCCTGGCTGACGAACACGAACGGCAGTTTGTAGGTCCAGCAGCCACCGGGTTGGGTGCGGTGATCGACCGGGGCGCCGTAGCTGTGATGGACGCTGCCCGGATCGCGCTGCTGGTCGGCTTCGTGTCCGGTCCCCGCTGGAACCTCGACTGGGTCCGCCCACACCTGCGCGCCGCGACGGACGCCATCGAGGACGATCTGATCATCCTGGCCGACGCCCAGACCTCCGGCGGGCTGCTGGTGGTCGGCGAGCTGCCCGGTTACCCAGTCATCGGGCACACCGTGGCGGGCGCCGGTATCCAGGTGCGCTGAAAGGCGTTTCCGCGGAAGCATCACCGATACATCGTTCGCGTTTCCGTGAGACGTGGTCCCCTGGAGACTCGGCAGGTGCGTGCCGGGAGGTGGGGATGATCTGGTCGTCCTGGGCGACCGGAAGTTCCCCGCGGTGGGGCCATAGCCGGAGCCGGGTAGGCGACTGAGCCACCCACCGGGCGAATCCGGCTCGTAGCATGGAATCCCGCTACCAGTGGGGTCACCATGTCACTTCGACGCGCACGCCAGGACCTCGACCACATCACCAGCTGGATCCTGCTGGTCGTCACCACGGCCACCATCGTCACCGGTCTGGTGGTGCACCTGTGGGATCTTCACGAATTCAGCTGGCACACCTACGCCGGCTACGCGATGATCGCCGCGGTCATCGTTCACCTCACCCTCAACTCCCGACAGCTGTTTGCCTACAGTAGTTTCCGGTTGCGCCGCCTGTTCGGCCCGCGGTCCGGACCGCCGCGGACGCCGGCGCGCAAACCCTCGAGGGCGCCGGTCGGTGCGGCGGCCACGACCAAGTCCGTCCTGCTGTCCCGCCGGGGCCTGGTCGGGCTGACCCTCGGCGGGACCGCCGGATTCCTGATGGGCGGTGGAGTGGCGCGGGCCCGGCCGACGTTGTCAGAGGGCAACGATCTGGGCGTCACCTACCATCACTGGTCATCGGATCCGGGCGCGATCGACGCCGTCGGGGCCCTGCGCAATCTGGGTCGGCAGCCCCCGCCGTACAAGTCCTACGACGTCCGCACGGTCGTCCTGGAGCGGCCGTCGCTCGCCGGTGGGCTCACCACCGAGGAGGCGATCCTGCGGCGGCAGTCGGTTCGGGCATACTCGGCCGAACCGATCAGCGGCGCGGAACTCTCCAGGGTGCTATTGATGACCGGCGGTCACACGGCAGGCGGCCGGCGCTCGCACCCGTCGTCCGGCGCGTTGTACCCGATCGAAACCTACGTCGTCGTCCACAATGTCGAGGATGTGGCGCCGGGGGTGTACCACTACGGTCCGGAGCGTCACGTCCTGCACGAGCTGCGCAGCGGCGACTTCCGCGAGTACGTGGTGCGCCATGGACTGAACCAGGGGTTCCTGGGCGAGTGCGCGGCGGTCGTCTACCTGACCATGATCTTCCAGCGGATGCGCTTCAAGTACGGCGAGCGCAGCTACCGGTACGGGGTGATCGAGGCCGGCCATCTGGGCCAGAATCTGTACCTGGCGGCGACCTCGTTGGGGCTGGGGGCGTGCGCGGTCGGTGCGTACGACGATCGCGGCATCAACGACCTGCTGGGCGTCGACGGCGTCGAGGAGGTATCCGTGTACCTGCTCAGCCTGGGCCGGACGGGCTGACCCCGGGCACCTGCCAGGCCCTGGTGGAACCAGCCGCAACCTGGATTGGGTGCGCCCGCACCTGACCATCGCCGCCGGCGTCACAGAGGACGACCTGATCATCCAGGCCGACGCCCAGACCTTCGGCGGACTGCTGATGGTCGGCGAGCTGCCCGGTTATCCGGGTCATCGGGCACACCGTGGCGGGCGCCGGAATCGAGGTGCGCTGAGGCCGGGATCGTTGGCGCGTCGAGTGAACCGTGTGCGGGTTCCCGGGCCGTCGGGACCCCGCACACGGTTCAGTCGAGCAAAGGGCGTTCGGTCAGGCTCGATCCCGGTAGATGGAGCTCCGGTGGCCGATGGCGATGACGAGAACCAGCAGAACGTCGTCGCGGACCTGGTACACGATGCGGTAGTCGCCGGTGCGGACCCGCCATTCGCCGTCACCGCCAACCAGCTTCTTCGCGCCCGGGGGCCGCGGCTGCATGGCCAACAACTCGACCGCGGCCTGTAGTCGTCGGCGGGTCTGCGGATCGAGCTTCCGCAGTTGCCGGACGGCGGCCGGGGTGAACCCGATTCGGTAGTCCAGGTGAACCACGCCGTTCAGTCCAGGCCGAGGTCGGCCTTGACGTCCTCCCACGGAATCGGGTGCGTACCGGTCTCGTCCATCTCGGCTCGGGCCGCCGCGGCGGCCCGAATGTCCTCCAGATCCTCCGCCGCCTCGATCAGCTGCTCCAGTTCCTCGGCGCCGATCACCGCTGCGACCCGCAGACCCCGACGGGTGAGGTAGACAGGTTCGTGGGCGACCCGGGCCTCGTCGACGACCTCCGCCAGTCGTGCCCGCGCATCGGTCACCGGAAGCTCGGTCATGAGGTAATGCTACGACACAAAGCGCCGAGATGTACATTTCGGCGGTAGGTGATCAGCCGGCGGTGGTGATCGAGTCGTCGGTGATGCCCGCCGCCCGGCGGGCGGCCAGCCGGCGCTTCTGCGGTTCGATGGTGTACTTGGGATCCTTGGCCGAGTGGATGCCGGCCTCGAAGATGCCGAAGCGGGTCAGCGCCGAGGCGGCCAGCAGGGTCACTCCCGACACCACCGCGACCGCCCGGTGCCGGCCGGCGAACAGGGCACCCACCCCGCCGGCGATCGTCAGCGCCTCGCTCCACTTGAGCAGCTTGCCGGCCTGACCGTGGTGCAGGGTCTCGGCCACGGTCGGGTCCATGTTGCGGTGCAGCAACTTGGTCGCCGCGGTCTCGACGGCCGCGCCGATCACCGCGAGCGTCCGCGCCGGGCCGGCCTCGTCGACGGGTGTGGTGATCATGGCAAGTCCACCGGAGGCCAGGGCAGCCGAGCTGACGAACACGAACGGCAGCTCGTCGCGGGCCGCGTTCCAAGTCGGGTTGGCGGTGTCGGCGAGCAGCACCGCGGTGTAGGCGGCCAGCGGCGGTGCGAAGGCCGCCGCCCACAACCCGGCGCCGACATCCACCACCGGCAGCAGCCGCCGCAGCGGGCCGAGCGGGAATCGGGACCCGGTCAGCCGGTCGACCTCGATGGCGGCGGTGACCCCGGCGCCCGCGCTGTACAGCGCCAGGATCCAGGAGCCGATGCTCATCGGCGAGGTCACCTTGACGGTCCGCAGCATGTTCAGGAACCGCTCGGGCCGGCCGAGATCCCGCACCAGCGCGACACTGCCGAGTCCGATCGCCGCGATGGCGGCCAGCCGGCTGTTGCGCCGCAACAGGTTTCGCCCGGTGAACTGCGCGCCGGCGGCGAGCAGACCGGACCCACCTGCCAGCCCCCCGAGGAACAGGTAGGCCGGGATCTCCTCGCCCCACGGCGGCGGCTTGACCACCGGGCGGCCGTAGTACGAGGTGAACTCTGCGTCCGGCACCATCGACATCTCGCGGGAGCCGTCGCCTGACGGGGTACTGCCGGGCCGCCGACGCTTTCCGCCGCGACGCCGACCGGCCGGCTCGGGTGGGCGCAGGCTGTCGAACTCCGACGTGGTCACCGAGCCGCCCTCCCGGCGCGCCTGGCAGGCTCGGCCGCCCCGGCTCGGCCCGCTCGGCGACCTTCTCGATCGTTCGCGCTGATTTCGAGCCCTCCCACCCGCCCTGCGCTCATCGTCGCCGTCCCAACAGGAACGACACCGCGGTTGCCGCGATCATGCCGACGGCGGCCATCCCGGCCCGGTTGAACATCCGTGGCAGGTCGGCGGTGGGCACCCGGGGGTCCGGCGGCAGACCGTACACCTCGGGCTCGTCGAGCAGCAGGAAAACCGACCCGGTGCCGCCGACCCCGTCCTTCTCGTTGGCGCCGTACAAGCGGGCCTCGGTCATCCCCTGGTCGTGCAACTCCTGCACGCGCTGTTTGGCCTGGGCGACCAACTCGTAGTGGTCGCCGTACTTGATGGAGGTGGTCGGGCACGTCTGGGCGCAGGCCGGGGTCTGCCCGTCCCGGATTCGGTCGTAGCACAGCGTGCACTTCTGGGCGACGCCGACGTTGCGCACGTCGGGATGCTCCGCCCGCGAACCGGTCGCGTAGGTGCCGTCCGACCGCCGTTCGATGACGCCGAACGGGCAGCCCGCCACGCAGGTGCCGCAGCCGTTGCACACGTCGTCCTGCACCACCACGGTGCCGAACTCGGTGCGGAACAGTGCGCCGGTCGGGCAGACGTCCAGGCAGCCGGCGTGCGTGCAGTGTTTGCACACGTCCGAGGACATCAGCCAGCGGAACTCGGTGGTGTCCGGCGGGGTCAGATCGACGGGTTCCGGAGCGGCGGAGGAGCGCACCGACGGCATGCCCAGGCCGACCAGCGCCCGCCCGGACTCCCGGGCCTGCTCGATGCGCTCGCGGCCCTGCTCGATGAAGGCGACGTGCCGCCAGGTGCTGGCCCCGAGCGAGCCGGTGTTGTCGTAGGAGGAACCGAGAATCTGCAGGTCGCCGTCCCGCGGGTTGCGGTTCCACTCCTTGCAGGCCACCTCGCAGGCCTTGCAGCCGATGCAGATCGAGGTGTCGGTGAAAAAGCCGGTCCGCCGTTCGCGGTCGACCGACCAGCGCGCGGCGAACGCGGGGTCGGTCGGCCCACTCAGCTGGTGGGCGATCGACAGACCCTCGTCGCGGGTGGCCGGCGGGACGGTGGTCACCCTGGCCCCTCGTCGGAGCTTCATCGCGCGCTCACCATCACGTCAGACCTCCTTGCCGCGGTCGCGGTCGCCGGGCGGTGGATGGATGATCTCCCGGGCGGGGTCCGTCACCCGCACATTGTCGGTCTGCACCGTGGTGCCGGACCGCGACTGGTACTCGGCCACCAGCCGCAGCACGTCCTCGCCCTTCGGGCGGCGACCCGGCCGGATATCGCAGGACCCGACCTTGGACTCCTGGATCTGCACGTTCGGGTCCATGGTGATGCCCAGCAGGTCGTTGGCGGCGTCGCCGCTGACCACCGCGTCCCCGCCGACACCCCAGTGGTAGGGCAGGCCGATCTGGTGGACCGTGTGTCCGCCGACGATCAGCGGTGTCATCCGGTCGGTGACCAGCACCTTCGCCTCGATCGCGGTGCGCGGCGAGATGATCGTCGCCCAGCCGTAGTTCTCCAGTCCGCGCTCGGCCGCCAGCTCGGGGGAGACCTCGCAGAACATCTCCGGCTGCAGCTCGGCCAGGAACGGCAGCCATCGGCTCATCCCGCCGGCAGTGTGGTGCTCGGTCAGCCGGTAGGTGGTGAACACGTACGGGTACACGTCGGCCCCGGGCTCGCCGGCGCTGGGCGCGAACAGGTTGTCCTTGCCCGGCATCAGGAGCCGGGACGGGCTCTGCTGTTGCGGGTACAGGGCGTTGGCGATCGGGGACTCCTGCGGTTCGTAATGGGTGGGCAGCGGACCGTCCAGCATGCCCTTGGGCGCGAACAGCCAACCCTTGCCGTCCGCCTGCATGACGAACGGGTCGTCGCCGGCCAGCGCCGCGGCGCCGCCCAGTTCCGGATCCGGGCGGGCGTGCGGGGCCCGGTCGGCCACGAAGTCGGGCACGTCGTCGCCGACCCACCGCCCCTGCTCTTCGTCCCACCAGACGAGTTTCTTGCGTTCGCTCCACGGCTTGCCGTCCGGGTCGGCCGACGCCCGGTTGTACAGGATCCGCCGGTCGGCCGGCCACGCCCAACCCCATTCGGACTGGCTCGGCCCACCGCCGCCGCGGTACTCCCGCCGCGCCGCCTGGTTGACGCCGTCGGCAAACACCCCGGTGTAGATCCAGCAGCCGCCGACAGTTGTGCCGTCGGCGCGCATCTGGAGATAGCTGGACAGCGGCCGGCCGGCGTCGGGACCGGTCAGGTGGTAGCCGTTGATCTCCCGCAGCACGGACTCGGGTTCGGGTTCGCCGTGCTCGTCCAGCGGGTAGTCCCAGGTCAGGTCGAGCAACGGCCGGTCCCGTTCGTCGGTCGAGTCGGCCAAGCGCCGACGGATTCGATTCCCGAGTTCGTAGAAGAAGTCCAGCTCACTTTGGCACTGGCCCGGCGGGTCGACCGCCTTCTCCCGCCACTGCAACAGCCGCTGGGTCTGGGTGAACGACCCGGCCTTCTCGACATAGGAGGCCGCGGGCAGGAAGAACACCTCGGTGCCGATGTCCTCGGTCTTCAGCTCGCCGGAGGCGATCTCCGGGCCGTCCTTCCACCAGGTGGCCGACTCGATCAGGTTGAGATCGCGGACCACCAGCCACTTCAGGTGGGACATGCCCAGGCGCTGCATCCGCCCGTTGGCCGACCCGACGGCCGGGTTCTGGCCGAGGAGGAAGTAGCCCTCGACCTTGTCCTCGAGCATGTCGTGGACGGTCTGGTAGGTGCCGTGCGGCCCGGTCAGTTTGGGCAGGTAGTCGTACGCCCAGTTGTTCTCGGCCGTCGCCGCGGCACCCCACCAGGCCTTGAGCAGGCTGACCACGTAGGTGTCGGCGGCCGCCCAGTAGCCTTTCTGCTGCTTGGACGAGATGGCGTCCAGGTAGTCCTGGTAGGTGTCGTGCCTGCCGACCATCGGCATCGGCAGGTACCCGGGCAGCAGGTTGAACAGGGTCGGGATGTCGGTGGAGCCCTGGATGCTGGCGTGCCCGCGCAGGGCCATGATGCCGCCGCCGGGGCGACCCATGTTGCCCAGCAGCAGCTGCAGGATCGCCGAGGTGCGGATGAACTGGGCGCCCAGCGTGTGCTGGGTCCAGCCGACCGCGTAGGCGAAGCAGGTGGTGCGGTCCCGGCCGGAGTTCGCCGTGATCGAGTCGGCCAGGTAACGGAAGTCGGCCGGGGAGATGCCGCAGACCTCCTTGACCATCGCCGGGGTGTAGCGAGCGTAGTGCCGCCGCAGGATCTGGAACACGCAGCGGGGGTGCTGCAGGGTCTCGTCGCGCCGCACCTCGGCGTGCGGCAGGGTCGGGCCGGCGCTGCCGAGCTCGTCGCCGGCCGCGCGGGCCGACGCGTCGGCGCCGTGCTCGGACTCGGCGGCGTGCGCGTCGGCCTGCGATCCGTCCTTGGTCTCGTACGCCCAAGTCGATAGGTCGTACTGCCCGGTCTCCGGGTCGAAGCCGGAGAACAGACCGCCGAGGTCCTCGGGGTCCCGGTAGCCCTCGTTGATGATCGTCGCCGCGTTGGTGTAGGCGACCACGTAGTCGTGGAACCACAGGTCGTTGTCCAGGATGTGCTTGATCAGCGCGCCCAGCAGCACCACGTCGGACCCGGCCCGGATCGGGATGTGCTTGTGCGCGATCGCGCTCGTCCGGGTGAAGCGGGGGTCGACGTGGATGATCCGGGCGCCCCGCGCCTTGGCCTCGGACACCCATTGGAAGCCCACCGGGTGGCATTCGGCCATGTTCGAGCCCTGGATCACGATGCAGTCGGCATT
>DATDBV010000047.1:0-12018 GCA_036524715.1 Nakamurella sp.
CCGCGACCCGGGTGGGTCGCGGCCTTCGTCGCGTGCGGTGGATCAGGCGGGGCCGGGCACCTTGACCGGCAGCTTGGCCCCCGACGACTGCGCCGCCAGCGCCATGAAATAGGTCAGGGCGGCTGTGGTGACAATGGCGAGGTAGACCCCAAACGACGGGCCGTGCGGCCAATCTTCGAAGACGCCTGATGGACCGGCGTAAAAGAAGGTGTGAATCAGAACGAAGATCATCAACACGAATGATGCGCCGGCTCCATATACCAGCCACTCAGGCTTTATCTGCTTCGGCTTGATGAACCCGAAGATCTCCAAGCCGTAGATGACACCCACAGCGACCGCGAGCAGGATCGGCAACCACCACCACAGTGACCACCCGTTCGCAGATCCGGCGCCGAGGAGGAACCCTGTGCCGGTCGCCGACCAGAACGGGAAAAAACTGACAATCAGCGTCAGCAGCGCCGACCCGAGCACGCCCCAGCCGGCGATCGTCAGCTTGGACACGTCGAAGCTCGGCTTCGGGCCGCCCGCCGGCGGCGGATAGGCGCCCGGCGCTCCCGGATAGCCGGGCTGGCCGCCCGGTGCCGCGTAGGCGCCGGGTGGCGGATACCCGGGCTGCTGGTAGCCGGGCGGCGGACCGGCCTGGAATCCCGGGGGTGGCGGACCCTGTTGGTAGTCCGGAGGCGGACCCTGCTGGTACCCCGGTGGAGGTCCCTGCTGGTAGCCCGGTGGAGGTCCCTGCTGGTAGCCCGGTGGTGGTCCGGCCTGGTAGCCCGGCGGCGGGCCCTGCTGGAACCCTGGAGGCGGCGGTCCCGGTTGATATCCAGGCCCGGGCTGATAGCCGGGCGGCGACCCCTGCTGATAGCCCGGGGGCGGCCCCTGCTGGTAGCCGGGCGGCGGTCCCGGTGGATAGGCGGGCTGGTAGGTGGTCTGCGGTCCTTCGGACCCCTGCGGGGCCGGGCTCGATGGCTGGGACAGCGACGGTGGGGTGGTCGGGATCGGGCCGGTCGAGCCGTGCCCGGTGGCGTCACTCCCGGCTCCGGGCGGGCCGGACGGAGCCCCTGCGTCTGGCGGTTCGCCCGAAGGGTGCGAGCCTCCGGAAGGTGGTTGGGACACGATCGGACCTCCTGGTCGATAACGATTCGGCCGGGCACGGAATCCGCGCACAGCCCACTGTCGAAGGTAGCCCCGGGCGGGTGGGCATCGGTAGCGGACACGCTCGTCCGAAGACCACTCCCCGCGGGCAGACCTGCGGTTTCGGTGACTGATCCGCCCGGTTCAAGGGTCGTCGCCGGGCGGGGCGCCGCTGGGCCTCGGCCTCCTCAGCGGCGCAGCCGCCATCGGTAGAACTGCAGGAGTGCGACGGGGAAGGTGGCGATCGCGGCGAAGATCCCCAGAATCGGGAGCAGGTTGGCGATGTAGTCCAGCGACCCGACCGAATTCTGGAAGGCGCCCAGCACGAGCGCCGGGACGAGGACCATCACGATGCCGACCACCACTGCGATCGCGAACGCCACCACGAAGGCGATCGCGGCGAGCCCGCGCCCGCGCAGCGGCGGCGCTGCGTTCCGGCGTCGCAACAGCAGCGGTCCTACGACGACGAAGGCGGCGAGCGCCAGCACGATGCCGACGGCCCCGGGGACCCAGTCCGGCATGTCGTCATCGGCCTGCTGACGCACGGCGCCCACCGCCACCGACGCGGCGAGGAATGCGATCGCGGCCGCACCGAAACCGAGAAGAACGGCCCTGACGACGGCGGACCACTCCTCGCGCGGTGGGTGCTCCGCGGAGCCCGGGCCGGGCGGGCCACTGGGCCGGCCGGACGGGGGGCGCGAACCCGGCGGAACCGATGGGCCGGTGGAACGGCGCGAGGGACTCACCCACCCATCCTGCCGGGCGTTCGGGCCGTTGTGCTGTCAAGTCGGCCCGGAAACGGGCCTTTCCGGCGCGGTTCGCCGAGTTGAACGGCGGGCCGGCCTCTGAGGAGCGGTCCCAGGGGAATGAACCGTGCGGTGATGGCCGCCGCGCGCCTACATCCACTTGGGCAGCTCTCTTGGACTGCTCATGTGGATATCGGCCGGGTTCGACCGGGGTCAGCAGCCCGGCCCCTGGGTCGGCGGCCACGCTCCAGCTGTCGCCCAGTGCTTGCCGCAGCGTCTGCCACGCCGGCCGGCGTCGGATCGCCGGGTCGACTTGCGCGGGTCGGGCTGATCAACTCGGCGCCGATCCGGGCAAATCGGGCGCACTTTCGCCGAGATGATCAGCCCGGCGGCGGGACTGCTCCGGGGATTGCCTGGGCGGGCCTTGCTCACCCGCCGGCGAAGGGCGGCAGCACGTCCAACACCTGGTGAGCCTGCACCGGGGTCCGCGGTCCGTGCACCGCGGTCTCGTCGAGGAGGTAGGAGGAGCGGGCGAGTACGCGGGCCAGCGCGTCGCCGTGCCGCGCGGCCAACTCCATGATCACCGTGCCCACGTCGGTGACGGCAAACGGCTTTCCGGCCGCCGCCGGGACGGCGGCCACCGGCACGGTCTCCTCGGTGACGCCGGCCGCGGCGCGGGCGGCCGCGAAGTACCGGACCGTGACCCGCACCGTGGACGAGGGGACGGACTCAGCCACCGATGGCGCTCATCGGACGATCGGGTTGCAGGAAGGACGGGTCGTCGATCCCGTGGCCGGGCAGCTTGCCCCAGGTCGCCGCCCGCCACAGCTGCGCGATCTGCTCGTCAGAGCCGCCGCCGCGCAGGATCGCCCGCAGGTCGGTCTCGCCACGGGAGAAGAGGCAGGTGCGGATCTGCCCGTCCGCGGTCAGCCGGGTGCGATCGCAGTCCCCGCAGAACGGGCGGGTGACCGAGGCGATGATGCCGACGGTCGCCGGTCCGCCGTTCACCCGGAACAGTTCGGCCGGCGCCCCATCGCGGGCGGCGTCGTCGGGGGTGAGGTCGAATCGGGCGGACAGCCGGTCCAGGATCTCGTCGGCGGTGACCATCCGTTCCCGGGACCACACGTGGCCGGCGTCGAGGGGCATCTGCTCGATGAACCGCAGCCGGTAACCGTGGTCGAGGCTGAACTGCAGCAGATCGGGTGCCTCGTGCTCGTTGACCCCGCGCAGCAGCACCGTGTTGATCTTGACCGGGTTCAGGCCGGCGGCGGCCGCGGCGGCCAGCGCGGCCAGCACGTCCGGCAGGCGCCGACGTCGGGTCAGCCGCTCGAAGGTGTCCGGATCCAGCGCGTCGAGCGAGATGTTGATCCGGTCCAGGCCGGCGTCGACGAACTGGCCGGCCCGCCGGTGCAGCCCGATGCCGTTGGTGGTCAGCGAGATCTCCGGGCGGGGCCGCAGCGCGGCGACCCGGGCGATGATCTCCGGCAGGCCCTTGCGCAACAGCGGTTCGCCGCCGGTGAACCGGATCTCCTCGATGCCCAGCCGCCGCACCGCGACGGTGATCACCCGGACCAACTCGTCGTCGGACAGCAACTCGTCGGTGGGCTGCCAGTTCAAGCCCTCCGCCGGCATGCAGTAGGTGCAGCGCAGGTTGCACCGGTCGGTCAGCGAGACCCGCAGGTCGCGGGCGCGGCGGCCGTGCCGGTCGATCAGTAGCGGTGAACCACCGCGGTCGCCGACGTCGACCGGGGCGGGCGTGCCCGCGGCACCCACACGTGGGAGGCCCAGAGCAATCGCGGTCACCCAGCCAATGTAGCCACGCCACCACCCGCTCGGCGAATGGGTCATAGTGGAGCAGGGGGGTGCGAGGAGGAAAAGCCGTGCGTGAGGTGCTGGCCGATCTGCTGCGCTGGTGGTCCGCCGGTGACACCGTCGGGATGGCCACCGTCACCGGCACCTTCCGGTCCGCGCCCCGACCGCCCGGTGCGGCCATGCTCGTCGGTGCGGACGGCACCGCGGTCGGTTCGATCTCCGGCGGGTGCGTCGAGGGCGCGGTGTACGAGCTGGCGCAGGCCGTGGTTGCCTCGAGCGTGCCCGTGGCGCAGCGGTACGGGGTGTCCGACGACGATGCGTTCTCGGTCGGGTTGACCTGCGGCGGCATCATCGACGTCTTCGTCGAACCCGTCGCCCCGTCGACCTTCCCCGAGTTCGGGAACCTGGCCGCCTCGATCCGCGCGGGCGAGCCGGTCGCGGTGGCCACGGTGATCGCGGGACGCGCGGATCGGCTGGGCCGGCATCTGGTGGTCTGGACGTCGGACGTGGCGGGTGGGTTGGGCAGCTCCCGGCTGGACGACGCCGTCCGGGACGACGTCCGGGGTCTGCTGGCCAGCGGCCGGACCGGAACGTTGACGTACGGGCCGGACGGGGAGCGGCGGGGCGAGGGGTTGTCGGTGTTCGTGGCCTCGTTCGCCCCGGCGCCGCGGATGCTGGTGTTCGGGGCGATCGACTTCGCCGCCGCGGTGGCCCGGATCGGGTCGTTCCTGGGCTACCGGGTGACCGTGTGCGACGCCCGGCCGGTGTTCGCCACCGCCCGCCGCTTCCCGGACGCCGACGAGGTCATCGTCGACTGGCCGCACCGCTACCTGCGCTCGCAGGTGGCCGCGGGCGCCCTGGACGGGCGGACGGTCATCTGCGTGCTCACCCACGACCCGAAATTCGATGTGCCGGTGCTGGCCGACGCGCTGAAGCTGCCGGTCGCCTACGTGGGGGCGATGGGATCCCGGGCCACCCATGACGACCGTCTCGTCCGGTTGCGGGAGGCCGGGCTGACGCCGGCGGAACTGGATCGGCTCGCCTCACCGATCGGTCTGGACCTGGGCGCCCGGACCCCCGAGGAGACGGCGGTCTCGATCGCCGCGGAGATCGTGGCGCGGCGCTGGGACGGCGCCGGCCGGCCGCTGTCGCGGACGAACGGGACGATCCACCACACCCACCCGGTCGCCGACCGGATCAGCGCGTCGAGCCCAGCATCCGGCTGATCCCGCGCCCGGCCAGCCGCACCGCGGGGATCAGCTTCGTCAGCTCGCGACGGGTACTGGCGGTGACCAGGCCCAGCGCGGCGACGAACTTCTCGTCCCGATCGAACACCGGCACGGCCAGCGAGCTGGAGCCGGGCGTCATCTCCTCGTGCGTGGTGGCGTACACGTGCTCGACGACCTGGTGCAGCTGGCGCTGCAGTCGCCTCGGGTCGACGACAGTGAACGGGGTGAGCCTGGGCAGCCGCCGCATGGCCCGGTCCCGAAGGTCGTCGGCGCCGTGGGCGAGCAGCACCTTGCCGACGCCGGTGGCGTGCAGGGGCAGCCGGGCACCCGGCTTGCTGACCACCGGGACGGCCCGCCGGCCGGAGATCCGGTCGATGTAGAGGGCGTGGTCACCGTCGAGGACGGCGATGTGCACGTTCTCGCCGGTGGTCGCAGACAGGTCCTGCATGAACGGCAGCGCGATCGCCCGCAGCTCCCGCGAGACGGCGCTGAGCGAACCGAGAACCCAGATCCGGCGACCGATCTCGTAGCGGCCGTCCGCGCCGCGGGTCAATCCCTCCCAGGCGACCAACTCGGCGATCAGCCGGTGGGTGGTGGACAGCGGCAGGCCGGTGGCCGCGGCGATATCGGACAGGGTGCGACGCGAGTGGGCGGGATCGAACGTGCCGAGGACCGCCAGCGCCTTGGACGTGACACTGCGCGGCCGGGGCTCGTTCATGCCGACCAGCATGGACCCGACCCGGGCCGGCTCGATTCCGGCCCGGGGCAGCCCCGCGCCCTCAGATCAGACCCCTTCGCGGGCGACGATCCGGCCGGCGTCCGCCGCCCGGCGCAGGGCCGCGTGATCGCCGTCGGTGCGAGCGGCATACGCCATCGCGTAGTCGGCGACCGCCTCGTCGAACGCCGGCGATCCGCCGAGATAGCCCGCGACGGCGGCCCGGTCGCCGGAGCGGGCATGGGCGCGGGCCAGCGTCTGCCCGCACACCCGTCCGTAGAACGCCATGGCCCGGGAGCGCAGTCCGTCGATGTCGACCAACCCCTTGCCGTCGCGGAGCTGGCGGACGTAGAAGTCGCGGCGCCGGCCGTCCAACCCGGTCGCCCGCACTGCGCCCAGGAAGATGTCGCTGGTCATCTGCAGCAGCCGCTGCCCGTGCACCACCCGGTCGCCCTCGCTCGGCTGCTCCTCGGCGGCCAACGGCACCTGGTCGGCCAGCACCGATCGCTGCGCCTCCTTGGCCTGCAGGATGAGTGGGTCGTCGGGCCCGGCCCCGTCCAGCAGCAGCACGTACGCGCGGGTGCCGACGCTGCCGACCCCCACGAGTTTGAACCCCAACTGCACCACCGAGAACTGGTCGAACAGCTGCCGCCGATCGCTCTGCAGGCCCGATCGGTAGGCCGTCACCATCCGGGAAATGAGCTCGTAGGCCTCGTCCACGGTCTGACCCCACGCCGGGAGCAGGTCCTCCGACGGAATCATGAACGGCGGATCGATGCGGAACTGCACCTGACCGTCGACGGTCGTGCACAGCTTGCGCAGCGCCTGGTAACTGTCCCGGAACCGGGCCTTCTCGACGTCGGCGGACAATAGGCGGGCAGCGACACCCCCGACCTGGTCCCGCATGTCGTCGAGCATTCGGGCGACATCCTGATGCGAGTACCAGACCGCCATATTGCCAAGGCCGGCCAGTCGCCGGATTTCGGCGCGATATCCGGATACCGTCGCGACGACGGTGTCGCGCGCCTTCATCGGCCGGAATCCGTTGGTCAACCCGGCCACCGCCACGCTCGCGGCGAGCCGTTTGACGTCCCATTCGAACGGGCCCGGATGAGTCTCGTCGAAATCGTTGATGTCGAAGGCCTGTTGCCGTTCCGGCGTGGCGTAGAAGCCGAAATTGCTCAGATGCGCATCGCCGCACAGATGGACGTACAGGCCCGAGTGCGGCTGCCCGCCGAGGTCGACGGCCATCACCCGGGCCGCCCCGCGCAGGAAGGTGAACGGGCTGGCGAGCATCCGTCCGTAGCGGATGGATACCAGTTCGGGAACCCGGGTGGCCGCCTGCTCCGCCAGCAGCGTCACCGGATCGCGTGCGGCGCCGCCGATCTCGGCGTGCGCGGCCAGCGGCAGGTCGGCCCGGGCCGACCTGCCCGCCGCGCGCCGTTGTGCGACGGTGACCCGGTCCGAGCGGGTCCGCCGGGCGAACTCGGCCCGGCGCGGGGGTGCGGCGGCGACGATCCGGTCCGATGGCGACGGCGGTGGCACATCGCCAGTGTGCCGTGCTCGGGTGGGAAAGCGCGAAGGACCGGCGACCAAGGCATTCGTCCCGCGTCGTCGGTCCTTCGGCGGGCTGGTCGGGTTAGGAGGCGGTGTTCGGCACTCCGGCGTCACCCAGCTCGTGGGCGAGCTCCTTCTCGTCCTCCTCGGACAGCGAGGTCTTCAGCAGCTTGCCGCCGTACTTGCTCATCCGGTCGGCGAACTTGTCGTCGGTGATCTTCGACGCCATGATCACGACCGCGGCATTGCCCGGCTCCAGCAGTGCATTGACCTGGGACCGGAACTCGTCGTTGATCCCGGACTTGCCGAGTTTGCCGAACAGCGCACCCATCAGGCCGCCGAGCGCGAGGCCGAAGAATGGCACGAAGAACAGCAGGCCGATGAGCATGCCCCACAGCGCCCCCGACGCGGCGCTCATCCCGACGATCTTCTGCGGGGTCTCGACGTGGCTCTTGCCTTCGGCGTCAACGTTGACGATCGCCAGGCCCTGCAGCTCGACGACGAAGTCGCCCTGCATCGACAGGACTTCGCCGTAGGCCGCGGTGGCCTGGTCGTGGTTGTCGTAGCCGATGACGATCAGCTCGGACATGGTCTCCTCCTGGAGCGGTCGAAAAGCGGGACCGGTGCCGAGGAATCGAGCGAGCATCGTGCGAACACGACCCGACCTCGGCGTCGGGGGTGGGCGCGGCCGAATCCGGCTCGCGCGGCCAGTCGATCTAAGCACAGCGTGTCCAGGCCCTCGTCACACGAAGCGGGTGACGCCACAGCGCCCGGTCCTGCTGTGCCTGATGGCGGCCTCGCACGCTCGGCCGACGAGATGACTGATTCCAAAGGCATCAGTGGTCACGACTGGGGAAATTCGGCTCGCTGGGGCGACCGGATGTTCCGCGCGAGCGGTCCGGGTTGACGAAGCGTGCCGGTTTCCGAGGGGTTGCGGAACATTGAGTCGCAGGGGGCGACCGGATGTTCCGCGCGAGCGGTCCACGCCGCCGACATGTGCCGCTGGAGTCCGGTGCGGCTCGCTGACCTGCCGGGTTTGCGCCAGCGGACGCCATCGGCCTTGGTCGCCCCTTCACCATGGGACCTTGGAATCGATCGTCTAGTCGCAGGTCGTCACGTGGTGTACTTTCTGTAGTCGAGCGTGCGCGTACTGTCATCACGTCGAGGCCTGGTCCGCCGCGTCCGGGGTTCGAGGGGGCAAGATGCGCGACCGCGCGGCAATGGATCCGGTGTGGCGACCGGTGGTTCGGGTGTTGCTCTGGGATGGGGCGGGCCCGGTCACATCGATCGCCCCGGTCATCGCGAGGTCGATACCGGCGGCCGACGTCGAACTGGCTGCGGACGTCGACGACCTGGTCAGGCGATTCGTCGACTCTGCTCCGGACATGGTCTTCATCGCGATCCGCAAACCGGGCGGACCTGGCCTGTCCGTCATCGGGCGACTGCACCTGATCTGTCCGACCGCCCGGATCGTGGCGGTCGGTACGAGGGGCGATGCCGCGGCGATGAGCGCCGCCATCGCCGCGGGCGCCCGGGGGTTGGCCATCCTCGACCCGGATGGGGTGGACGCCGTCTCGATCAGATCCCCCGGTGGGTGGCGGACCGATCACACCGTGCGACCTCTCGCGCAGCGGCCGGGCGGGCTTTCGGTGACCGACCGCGAGCTGCAGATCCTGCGTGGAATGACCGACGGATACTCCAATATCGAGATTGCCAAGCAACTGTTCGTCTCCGAGGACACGGTCAAGACGCATGCGCGCAGGTTGTTCCGCAAGCTCGGCGCACACGACCGCGCGCACGCGGTGGCCCTGGGCATGCGGTTCGAACTCGTCGCCTGATCGCGACGCGGCCGGATCGACCGATGTCCCAGGTTTGCGCTTTCGGCGCCCTGCCGCACGGTCAGCTCAGCGCCGGGATGACCTCGGACTCGAACAGCTCCAGGCTCGACGGGTCGTAGGCGAGGTCGGGGAAGTAGGTGATCGCGTACATCATCCCCAGGTCCCGCAGGGCGGTCAGCCTCTCCACGATCTGCTCGGGGGTGCCGACCCCGGGCATGCCGCGGTGGGCGCCCAGTTGGCCGACCGCCTTCTGGGCGCCGACCAGCCCGGTGTACCTGTCCTGCAGGCGATCCAGCTTGTCGGCCACCTCCCGATCGTCCCGCCCGATGATGACGTTGTAGTTGGCCGAACGGACGATGCCGTCGTAGTCCCGACCGAGCCGCCGGCAGTGTCCGGCCAGCACCTGCGACTTGTGCGCGAAACCCGCCGGGGTGCCGTCGAAGTTGGTGTACTGCGCGTACTGGGCGGCGATCCGCAGCGTCACCTGCTCGCCGCCGCCGGCGATCCAGAGCGGGATGCCGCCGGGCTGCAGCGGGAGCGGTCGGACGATCGCCCCGTCCACCTGGTAGATCCGCCCGTCCAACGTGGCCACGCCGTCCCGCCACGCCTGCCGCATGATCTGTACGCCCTCGTCCAGCGCGCGCAGCCGATCCCGGGCCGGCGGGAAGCCGTAGCCGTAGGCCCGCCATTCGTGCTCGTACCAGCCGCCGCCGATGCCCATCTCGACGCGACCCCCGGAGACGACGTCCACGGTGGCCGCGACCTTGGCCAGGTACGCCGGGTTCCGGTAGGACATGCACGTGCACATCTGACCGAGCCGGACCCTTGAGGTGCTCGCCGCGAATGCCGACATCAGCGTCCATGCCTCGTGGGTGGGCTCCGCCGATGCGGTCGGCGTGGTGTGCAAGTGGTCGTAGACCCAGATCGATTCCCACGGACCGGCCTCGGCCCGCCGGGCGAGCCGGGACATCGTCGCCCACTGGTCGACCGGATCGATGCCGACCAGATCGAACCGCCAGCCCTGCGGGATGAAGACCCCGAACCTCATCGTCATGGCGGCCAACGCTACGTGACCACGTGTCGACCGCCGTATCGCCTCCAACGTCCCGCGAGATCGGGACCTTCGGCCCAGGTGCTGGGAACCGCCTCGGACGAACATATGAATCGTCCGATACCGCGTCGGGATCGGAAGTCAGAGGAGATGACCATCATGGCCACCAGCATCACCGGCCAGACCTCGGTCCAGGGAGCCGAGGCTACGACCGTCAAGATCACGACAGGCGGCGGCATCGCCATCGCGTTGCTGCGTCTGTCCGTCGGATTCGTCTTTTTGTGGGCGTTCCTGGACAAGTTCTTCGGGTTGGGATACGCCACCCCGAGCGCACGGGCCTGGATCAACGGTGGCTCGCCGACCAGGGGCTTCCTGTCCAACGTCGACATCGGCCCGTTCCAGTCCGCGTTCAACTCGATCGCGGGCACCTGGTGGGCGGACACGCTGTTCATGCTCGGACTGCTGGGCGTCGGCCTGGCCGTCATGTTGGGTGTGTTCATGAACGTCTCGGCGATCGCCGGCACACTGATGATGGTGCTGATGTGGGTGGCCGAATGGCCGCTCGCGCAGTTCACCTCGTCCGGTGAGGCCAGTGGCTCGACCAACCCGTTCATGGACTATCACTTGATCTACGCGCTGGTGCTGATCGTGCTGGCAGTCATCGGGGCCGGACGCTACTTCGGGATCGCGCCGTGGTGGGCACGCGTGACCGGTGGCAAGGCCTGGCTGCGTTAGGCACTTGATCGCGGAAACCCGCGTGGATCAAACCGGACTCCCGCCGCCCCGAACGTTCGGGCGGCGGGAGTTCGCGATTTCCGTACGGTAGGACCATGACTGGGGAGAGCACCGTGGGTACCACAGCACCGGGTCGGAAAATCACGGTCTACCTGCTCGACGACCACGAGATCGTCCGGCTCGGCCTCAAGGACCTGCTGGAGAGCGACGGCGACATCGAGGTGATCGGCGAGTCCGGCTCGGTATCGCACGCCATGGCGCAGATCCCGGCCCTGCGGCCGCAAGTCGCGGTACTGGACGGCCGGCTGCCCGACGGATCGGGCATCGACGTGTGCCGCGAGGTGCGCTCCCGCGACCCCAACATCCGCGCGCTGATCCTGACCTCGTTCGACGACGACGAGGCTCTGTTCGCGGCGATCATGGCCGGCGCCGCGGGGTACGTGCTCAAGCAGATTCGCGGCAGCGACCTGGTCGACTCGGTGCGCCGGGTCGCCGCCGGGCAGTCCCTGCTCGATCCCGCGGTGACCGCCCGGGTGCTGGAGCGGGTGCGCAAGGGTCCGGAGCTGGATCCGGCCCTGGCCCCGCTGACCGAGCAGGAGCGGCGGGTGCTCGCCCTGATCGGCGAGGGCATGACGAACCGGCAGATCGCCGAGAACATGTTCCTGGCCGAGAAGACCGTCAAGAACTACGTGTCCAGTCTGCTGGCCAAGCTGGGTCTGCAGCGGCGCACCCAGGCGGCGCTGTTCGCGGCCAAGCACCCTCTGCCGGAGGGCTGACTCCGCCCGTCTCCCCGGGGAAGATCCGGTCGCCTCAGTCGACCCGATCTTCCCCGCACGGTTCCGCCACCCCGTCAGTGCAGCGGCACCCGCCAGATCAGCCGGGTGCCGCCGCGCTCGGCCGGGCTGACCGCGCAGGTCCCGCCCAGGGCGTCCGCCCGGGCCAGCATGTTCGGCAGCCCGTTGCCGGGGGTGGCGCCGGCGATGCCCCGCCCGTCGTCCTCGACCATCAGCACGACCGCGGGGTCGCCCGCGCGGTCCGCCGGGTTGTCCACCGCGACCGAGACCGCGGCGCTCCCGGCCCGCGAGTGCCGGGCGACATTGGACAACGCCTCGCGGAGCACGGCCAGCAGGTGCGACCGGACCTGGTCGGGCACGGCCGTGTTCAACGGCCCGCTGAGGGTGACGGACGGGCGGAACCCCAGCGA
>DATDBV010000048.1:0-16194 GCA_036524715.1 Nakamurella sp.
TAATCAGGCCAGCGGGTGAGCAGGCCGGCGTCGGCGCCCGGGACGACATGTCAACTCCAAGGCACGCCGAAGCGGCCGAATCAGCGCTGAGTCAGTCCCGAGCACCGACACCATCCTTACAGAGCCCCAACCGGGGGCCTATCTCCAGACTCACAGATCAGCCCGGCCCGGCCCCGCGCAAGCCGATCCGTCAGGCGCCGAGTCGCGGGTTCACCCTGATGACACGTGCCCTCCGGGGGCGACACGCTGATCATCTCGGCGATTTCGCGCCGGATATGCCCGTTTACGTGCCGACTTGATCAGCGCGCCCAGCGGCACGCGGGGACGCGCCCACCGGCACGCCGGGCCGCCGGGACCGACCAACCACCTCAGCCGGCCGGCAGCGGCGCGACGTCGACCGAGACGTCCAGCTCGTTGCTGTCGGCGTCGGAGTAGATGACACCGCGCAGCGGCGGGACGTCGTCGTAGTCCCGACCCCAGGCGACGATGGTGTAGCGCTCGTCGGCGAACTGGTCGTTGGTCGGGTCGAAGCCGAGCCAGCTGCCGTCGGCCAGCCGGACCGAGGCCCACGCATGGCTGGCGTCCGCCCCGATCATTCTTTCCTTTCCGGGCGGCGGATCGGTGGCCAGGTACCCGGAGACGTAACGGCAGGCCAGGCCGAGCGACCGCAGGCAGGCCACCGCCAGGTGGGCGAAGTCCTGGCACACACCGGCTTTCGCCTCCAGCACGTCGATCACCGTGGACGACACCGAGGTCGACCCGGGGTGGTAGGCGAACTCGGTGAAAATGCGGTGGGTCAGCTCGCGCACCGCCTCGCCAATCGGCCGGTGGTCGGTGAACACCTCCGACGCGTACTCACGGATCTGCACCGGCATCCGCACCAGCGGCGAGGCCAGGGTGAACTCGACCGCCCGGGGATCGGCGTGGCCGGACGGCCGGGCCCGGTCCCACGGCAGGTCCAGCACGGCCCGGTCGAAGACCGGGCGCCGTACCTCGACCTCGGAGAGCCCGGTGACCACCAGCTCGGTGTGCGAGGTGGTCACGTGGAAGTAGCTGTTCGGGTTGCCGTAGACGTCGATGTCATGGGTGAGGTCGGACGGCTCGGGATCGACGGCCAACGAGTACGCCAGGCAGCGTTGGCCGCCCGGGATCTCCCGGGGCCGCAGATACCCGCGACCGAACGAGGTCGACACCTCGTCGCTGTAGCGGTAGGCGGTCCGGTGCTCGATGCGGTAGCGGCGGATCGTCCCCCCGGTCATCGACCCGGTCGTCTCCCCGATCATTGCCGCATTCCTTCCAGCGTGACCACACCCACCGACTGCATCGGGCTCGGGTGCCAGAAGTGTTGGGCGGCAACGGCGTCGGCGATGCCGCGGAGCGCGTCGTGCAGCCCGTCGAGCAGGGTGAGCAGGTTCTGCCGCACCCCGTCGTCGTCCACGGTGTCCAACTCCTCCGGGCGGACCCGACGCAGCGTCGCGTCCACCTCCTCCAACCGGCGGACCGGACGGGACGTGCCGGACGAGTCCGGCAGGGCCCGTAGGTCCGAGCGGGCGGTGGCCACCTGGTAGGCCAGCGACCGCGGGTTGCCCACGTCCAGCAGCAGCAGCTCGAGCATGGTGGCCACCTGGATGCGGCCCCGGTACCGGCGACGGTAGGTCACGCCGGACTCGCTGGCGGACAGCACCGACTCCACCACCAGCGAGTCGGTGGCCGAGGTGTGCGAGCGGGTCAGCGTGGCCCGCAGCAACGCCACCACCTGCTGCGCCCGCTCGATCCGCCGACCCAGATCCAGGAAGTACCAGCCGGGGTCGCGGATCATGTTCTCGCTGATCAGGCCGGACAGCGCGAGCATGCCGGAGAGCACCTCCGACTGGGCCGACGCCAACACCATCCCGGCGTCGGGGGCGGCGTCGGCCAGCTCGCCGACCGCCCGGTCGGTGGCCGCGAGCACCATCCAGGTGTCGCCGGACAGCTGGTCGCGGACCGACCGGGCCGCCTCCCGCAGCCCGGCCAGCGACTGGGCCACCGAACCGTCCTCGGCCGCGTCGAGCATCAGCGCCCGGATCCGGTGGGTGGGTTCCTCGTCCGCCGAGAAGGCCCGGGTGCCCGACACCGAGGACACGGCGGCCAGCAGCACGGGGACGCACCCGGCCCCGAGATGCTCCGGCCGGAAACGGAAGTCGTCCACCCGGTAGCGGGCGGCGATGAGCAGCCGGACCAGGTCCTCGGTGCGTTCGGCGTACCGACCGAGCCAATAGGTGTCCTCCAGCACGCGTGGCGACGCGGTCGACTCGACCGGGGCCGGGGCGACCAGCGGGCCCTCGTAGAGCCACACCCGGCCCTCGCGCCGGTCCGGCGCCTCGGCCCGGCCGGAGCGGACCCACACGTCCTTGGCCACGCTCGTCCGGCCACGGCCGGCCGAGGTCATCTCCTGGTCCTGCACCCGGCCGAGCGAGCCGGGCATGGCGACGTAACCGGATCCGTGGGACACGGTGAACAGCCGCAGGCTCACCTGACCGGCGGTCAGCCCGTCCGGGGTGGCCATCGGCGCCTCCGAGAAAGGCGCGACCTCCTGGCCGACCCACCGGGTGGGCTCCGCCTCGATCCGGGCCCGCCAGGTCGCCAGTTCGTCCCGGCTCATCATCGCCGGGAACTCCGAGCGGGCCCCCACGGTCGACCGCAGCACCATCCGGTCCAGGTGGTCGAGCACGTACCGGCGCTGGCCGGCGGCGCCGCACCAGAACGTCGGCACCGACTCGATCTTGACCGTCTCGCCGAGCACCGCCCTGGCCAGCTTGGGCAGGAACGGGATCAACCCGGGATTCTCCAGCACCCCGCTGCCCAGCGTGTTGACCACGGTCACCGTGCCCCGGCGGCATGCCTCGGCCAACCCGACCACCCCGAGCCGGGAGTCCGGCCGCAGGTCCAGCGGGTCGGACCAGGCCGCGTCCACCCGGCGCACCACCACGTCGACCGGCTCGAACCGGCCCATCGACAGCATCCACAGCCGGCCGCGGCGGATGGTCAGGTCCGCGCTCTCCACCAGCGGAACGCCCAGCAGGGAGGCCAGCATCGCCTGGTCGAAGGCCGTCTCCGAGTGGGTGCCCGGGGTGAGCACCACCACCCGGGGATCCTCGGCCTCGCTGGGTGCGATGGACGCCAGCGCCGACCGCATGGTGTGGAAGAACGCGGACAGCCCGCGGGGGGCGGTGCGCCGGAACAGGTCCGGCAGCACCTTGGACACCGCGCGGCGGTCGGCCATCGCGTAACCGGCGCCGGACGGCGCCTGGGTGCGGTCTCCGAGCGCCTGGAACTCCCCGGTGACGTCGCGGCACACGTCCAGCGCGTGGAAGAACAGCTGGTGCGCCCCCGGGATGGTGATGCCGTACGCCGGGCGCAGGTAGTCCGGGTGCTGATAGATGAGTTCGGCCGGCAGCAAACCGTTCTCGATCAGCTTGCCGGGGCCGTACAGATCGGTGAGCACTGCGTCCAGCAGCGTGGACCGCTGGACCAGGCCGGCCTCCAGGGTCGCCCACTCGGCCTCCCCGACCACCAGCGGCAGCGGGTCCAGGCGCCAGCGTTCGACACCGGTCGGGGCGATGTCCGGCTGCGCCCGGACCGAGTCCACCGGGGTGTAGGTGACGCCGTCGTCTTCCAACAGCCGGTCGACCTGTCCGGTCAGTGCCGACAGGCCGATCTCGCCGACGGCGTCGATCTCGGCGGCCAACTCGGTCCAGCCCGGCAGCAGACTGCCGTCCGTGCCGGTCATCTCGTCGTAGCGCCGAGGGTCGCCGACACCGGGGGTGAACATGCCGCTGCGCGCAAGATAGGCCTCGACCAACGACGCCGGCCCGGGCGCAGCGCCCAGCTGTGCCGGTGGCACGTGCAGTGGCACATTCGGCGGGCCCGTCATCGTCACCGACAGATGGCCCTGGCCCGGCGCAGGTCGAGCATGCCGGGGGCGTTGTGGTCGACGGCGAGCAGGCCTGCGCGTTCCCGCAGCTGGTTGATGTCGATCTCACCCGGGCTGTGTCCGGCGGCGTCGAACCGCCGGGTCCGCCGCGACTCGGCCTCCATCGCGTTCACCGGAGGGGTGTCGTAGCTGCGGCCGCCCGGGTGCGACACGTGGTACGTCGCGCCACCCAGCGAGAGCCCGCTGACCGCGTCCACCACGTCGAATACCAAAGGCGAGTCGGACGGAATCGTCGGGTGCAGCGAGCTGGGCGGCTGCCAGGCCCGGTACCGGACACCGGCCACCAGCAGACCGGGCACTCCGGTGGGCTGCAGCGGCACCGGGTAGCCGTTGCAGGTCACCCACACCTGCCCGGGACCGGACGCCCCGGTCAGGCTGACCTGGAGCCGCTCCACCGAGGAGTCAACGTAGCGGGCGGTGCCGCCGGCGGTGGCCTCCTCCCCCAGCACGTGCCAGGGCTCGATCGCCCAGCGCAGTTCCAGGCCCATCCCGCCGACCGTGACGGTGCCCACCCGGGGGAAGCGGAACTCGAAGAACGGGTCCAGCCAGCTGGTCTGGAAGTCGATGCCGTGTGCCCGCAGATCCGCGGCCACCTCGGCGATGTCGGCGATCACGTAGTGCGGCAACAGGAACCGGCCGTGCAGGTTGTCGCCGTGCCGGGTCAGCGGCGCCCGCAGCGGCTCGTCCCAGAACCTGGACACCAAGGCTCGCACGAGAAGTGCCTGTACCAGTGCCATCTGGGCGTGCGGCGGCATCTCGAAGCCGCGCAGCTCAAGCAGACCGAGCCGGCCCCTGGCCGAATCCGGGCTGTACAGCTTGTCGATGCAGAACTCGGCGCGGTGAGTGTTCCCGGTCAGGTCCGTGAGCAGGTGCCGCAGCGCCCGGTCCACCACCCACGGCGGCGCGGAGCCGTCCGGCCGGGCGCCGGCCCTGGCGATCGCCCGGTCGATTTCCGAGAACGCGATCTCCATCTCGTACACGCTTTCCGGCCGGCCCTCGTCCGCCCGCGGGGCCTGCGAGGTGGGGCCGATGAACTGTCCGGAGAACAGGTAGGACAGCGACGGGTGCCGCTGCCAGTGGGTGAGCAGCGAGACCAGCAGGTCCGGCCGGCGCAGCAGCGGCGACTCGGCCGGCCGCGCCCCACCGACCGTGATGTGGTTGCCACCGCCGGTGCCCCGGTGGCTGCCGTCGACGCCGAAGGTCTCCGTACCCAACCGGCTCAGCCGGGCCTGTTCGTACAACGTTGTCGTCAGGGCGACCTGCTCGTCCCAGCCCGCAACCGGCTGGATGTTGACCTCGATGACCCCGGGGTCGGGGGTGACCGACAGCGTCTTGAGCCGCGGGTCGGTCGGCGGCGGGTAGCCCTCCAGCACCAGCGACAGGCCAAGGGTGGATGCGGCGTGGTCGATCGCGCCGATCAGCTCGACCCACGGATCGAGCTCCTCGATCGGCGGCAGGAAGACGTGGATCAGGCCGCCGCGGGCCTGCACCACCAGCGCGGTGGGCGGCACGCCCTCGGCCTCGACGACGACCGCGCGGGGGCGAACGGCGTGCGGCGCCGGCAGGGCCGGCTTGGCCACCAATGGGTCCGGGTCGACGGGCGGCTCCGCCGGCTGCCAGGAGATCGCGTCCAGCGGCAGCCGCAGGCCGGCCGGCGAATCCCCGGGCAGCAGCACGATCCGGCCCCGGCGCAGCCGCCAGTCGGCGCTGGCCCAGCCGATGGTGGCCGGCTCGGCGGCGGTGACGGCCGGTTCGGCCTCCCCGGCTGCTTCCTCGACCTCGTCCGCCGGGAGTTCGGCGGGCAGCCGGTGCAGCGGCAGGACAAATGCGGTCGGCTCGGTGACCGACTCGTCCAGCCTGGCCAGCAACGCGACCCGGCCGTCCGGCGAGTCGTCGTCCAGATCCTCGGCGACCGGTTTGCCGGCCGGCAGCCGGACCTGGGCGGACAGCCGGGCCAGTGCGTCCTCGTACGCGGGCCGGACCTGGGACCGGGGCAGGCCGAACCAGCCGGCGACGGCCTCGGTGAAGGCGCCGGCATCGGCCACCGAGGCGTCCCGTCGGCCGGCCCCGGCCGTTCCCGTACCGGCCGCGCCGCTCCCATCGGTGGTCTCGGTCGATTCCTCGGCCCACGGATCGGCGAACAGCGACGGGTCCGACCACAGCGGGGTGCCGTCGGCCCGCCAGTGCAGGACGATCTGCCAGCGCGGCAGCGGCTCACCGGGGTACCACTTGCCCTGGCCGCGATGCACGATCCCGTCGGGTGAGTAGATGCCGCGCAGCCGCTCCGCCAGCACCCCGGCCCGTTCCCGCTTCTGCGGACCGTCCGCGGCGGTCGTCCACTCGGCGGCGGTCAGGTCGTCGATGGACACGAAGGTCGGCTCGCCGCCCATGGTCAGCCGCACGTCCGACTCGGCCAGCCGCCGGTCGACCTGCTGACCCACCTTCTGCACCGCGGCCCACTGCTCCGGGGTGTACGGCAGGGTGACCCGCGGGTCCTCGTGCACCCGCCGGACGACGTTGGAGTACTCTAGCGTGGTCTGCGCGACGCCGGTCGCGCCCGTGATGGCCGCGGCCGTCGACGGATGCGGCGTCGCGGACAGCGGGATGTGACCCTCGCCGGCGAACAGGCCCGACGTCGGGTCCATGCCGATCCAGCCGGCGCCGGGGATGTACACCTCGGCCCACGCGTGCAGGTCGGTGAAGTCGGCCGCCGGTCCGGACGGGCCGTCCAGCGACGGCACGTCGGAGGTCAGCTGGACCAGGTAGCCGGAGACGAACCGGGCGGCCAGGCCGAGCTCGCGGAGCAGTGAGACGAGCAGCCAGGCGGAGTCCCGGCAGGACCCGATCGCGGTGGTCAATGTGTGGTCCGGGGTCTGCACGCCCGGTTCCATCCGCACCGAGTAGCCGACGGATCGCTGCACGGCGGCGTTGAGCTGCACCAGGAAGTCCACGATCCGGGTCTCGTCGACGATCGTGAAGTCCTTCAGCCAGCCCGTGACCAGCGGTCCGGGGCCGCTGCCCGGGTCGCCCTCGTCGACCTGCCGCAGGTATGGCTCCAGGTCGGCGGCCAGCTCCGGCGGGTAGGCGAACCCGTAGTGCTCGGCGTACTCCTCGATGAAGAAGTCGAACGGGTTGACCACGGCCAGGTCGGCGACCAGGCCGACGGTGATGCTCAACTCGCGGGCGCGCTCCGGGAACACCAGCCGGGCCATGAAGTTGCCGAACGGGTCCTGCTGCCAGTTCACGAAGTGGTTGGCCGGCTCGACGGTCAGCGAGTACGACTCGATCCTGGTCCGCGAGTGCGGCGCCGGTCGCAGCCGCACCACGTGCGGATGAATGGTCACCAATCGGTCGAAGCGGTAGGTCGTGCGGTGTTCCAACGCCACCTTGATACCCACGCTGCTCCCTTCTCCATGTCGCGGCGCCGGCGCGTGCCGGGCAGGGCACGAGTCCGGACGGCCGCCGGGCCGTACCGCTGGTCGCACACTCTATGCACAGTGTGTTTCGGCAGTGCTGCGGACGGGCCCACCCGCCGGTCGTCAGGGGGTGGGATCGGCCGCCTTGGCCGGCGGGGCCACGTAGTCCACCCCCGCTTCCTTTCGCTGCTCCGCGGTGATCGGCGCGGGGGCCGCGGTCAGCGGGTCGTACCCGCCGCCGGACTTGGGGAAGGCGATGACGTCCCGCAGCGAGTCCGACTTGGACAGCAGCATGACGATCCGGTCCCAGCCGAACGCGATGCCGCCGTGCGGCGGGGCGCCGAAGGTGAACGCGTCCAGCAGGAACCCGAACTTGGCCCTGGCCTCCTCCGGAGTCAGGCCCATCACCTCGAACACCCGCTCCTGCACGTCGGCGCGGTGGATACGGATCGAACCGCCACCGATCTCGTTGCCGTTGCAGACGATGTCGTAGGCGTAGGCCAGCGCCGAGCCCGGGTCGGTGTCGAAAGTGTCCAGGCACTCGGGTTTGGGCGAGGTGAAGGCGTGGTGCACCGCGGTCCAGGTGCTGCCCGCCCCGCCGACCGACACATCATCCGTTTCCTCCACCCGCTCGAACAGCGGCGCGTCGATCACCCAGACGAAGGACCAGGCGTCCTGGTCGATCAGGCCGCCGCGCCGGCCGATCTCCAGCCGGGCCGCGCCGAGCAGTTCCTGGCCGACCCTGCGGGTCCCCGCTCCGAAGAACACCGCGTCACCCGGCTCGGCGCCGACGGTCTTGGCCAGGTTCGCCCGCTCGTCCTCGGAGATGTTCTTGGCGACCGGACCCCCAAGGGTCCCATCAGCAGCGATGGTGACGTAGGCCAGGCCCCGGGCGCCGCGTTGCTTGGCCCACTCCTGCCAGGCGTCGAACCCGCGGCGGGGGGTGCTCGCGCCGCCCTTCTGCACAACCGCACCGACGTAGGGTGCCTGGAAGACCCGGAACGGGGTGCCCGCGAAGTACCCGGTGAGTTCGGTGATCTCCAGGTCGAACCGCAGGTCCGGCTTGTCCGAGCCGTACCGGTTCATCGCGTCCAGGTAGGTGATCCGCGGGATCGGCCGGGTGATGTCGTGCCCGATCAGCCGCCACAGCGCGGCGATCACCTGCTCGCTGACGGCGATGACGTCGTCCTGATCGACGAACGACATCTCCATGTCCAGTTGGGTGAACTCCGGCTGCCGGTCCGCGCGGAAGTCCTCGTCCCGGTAGCAGCGGGCGATCTGGTAGTACCGCTCCATCCCGGCAACCATCAGCAACTGTTTGAACAGCTGCGGGGACTGCGGCAGCGCGTACCAGGAACCGGGTTTCAGCCGGGCCGGCACCAGGAAGTCACGGGCCCCCTCCGGGGTGCTGCGGGTCAGCGTCGGGGTCTCGATCTCGACGAACCCGGCGTCGTCCAGCACGTCGCGGGCGGCCCTGGAGACCTGGGCGCGCAGCCGGATCGCCTGGGCGGGAGCGGTTCGGCGCAGGTCCAGGTAGCGGTACCGCAGGCGGGTCTCCTCACCGACGGTGACGGTGTCGTCGATCTGGAACGGCAGCGGCGCCGATTCCGACAGCACCTCCAGGGTGGTGGCCTCCACCTCGATGGCCCCGGTCGGCAACTCGGGGTTCTCGTTGCCCGCCGGCCGGCTCGCCACGGTCCCGATCACCCGCACGCAGTACTCGCTGCGCAGCTGGTGCGCAGCGGCCAGCACGTCACCGGAATGGAACACCACCTGGGCGACGCCGGAGGCGTCCCGCAGGTCGATGAAGATGACCCCACCGTGGTCCCGGCGGCGGGCCACCCAGCCGGCCAGCGTGACGGTGGCGCCCTCGTCGGAGGAGCGCAGGGAGCCGGCGTTGCGATCGCGGAGCACTCGAGATTCCTTCGGCCTGACGTCAAGGACCCGCCGATCCTACGGCCGGACCACGCCGGAACCGGCCGCCGCCGGCATCACGGGTTGCACCGACGTGCTCGCAGGCACCGATAACCGTTCCCCCGGAACAGGTCTCGGTAACCGGTCGCGGGGCCGGTCGGACCGCTCAGCCGGGCCGGCGGTCGAGATCGCCGCGCTCGAAGGCGGCGATCAAGTCCAGCAGGATGCCGTGCACGGCCAGCGCCGGCTCGGACAGCGGCTGGTGCTCGGACACGCAGATGGACACTGTCAGCTCGAGTTCCGGCTCGACGATCCGGCGGACTGTCACGTCGCCGAGGTCGAAGAACCGCCGGGCCGATCCGGGCAGGATCGCGCTGCCGAGGCCCTCCCGAACGGCCTGCATCATGATCACCACCGAGTCCAGTTCGGCCACCACGACGGGGGTCAGCGAGGCCTGCCCGAACGCCTTGTCCACGGCCTGCCGGACGGTGTGGACCGGCACGGGCAGCAGCAGCGGCACGGACTGCAGGTCGGCCAGGGTCACCGTCCCGGTGGTCGGGTCCCCCAGGTCGGCGTCCGCGGCGCCGACGACGAACAGCTGCTCGGTCAGCACCGGCTGCAGCTCCACCCCGCGCCGGGGGCCGGTGTCGTAGATGTAGGCCATGTCCATCCGGCCGGTCATGATCGCCTCGCTCAGCACGCCGCCGAAGTGCTGGTTCACGTAGAGCACGATGTCCGGGAACTGCCGGCGCACCTGCCGCAGCAGGGGCAGGGCCAGGACGGACCCGCTGGTCAGCGGGGCCAGCCCGACCGTCACCCGGCCCGCCGGGGCGCGCCCGCCGACGGCGACCGCCGCGGTGGCCAGCTCCACCTGCCGCAGGATCACCTGGGCGTGCTGGTACAGGGCGCGGCCGGCGGCGGTGGGCACGACGCCCTGCTTGCTGCGGGTCAGCAGCTTGCGCTTGAGTGCGGTCTCCAGCGCGGACACCTGCTGGCTCAGCGCCGGCTGGGCGATGTGCAGGATGTCCGAGGCCCGGGTGATGCTGCCGACGTCGACGATCTTGACGAACGACTCCAGCCGTCGGGTGTCCATGGCGTCCTCGTCACGTCGGGGTCGGGGGTTTCCGACTGTTGCCGATTACTACATAGGAAAAGTCGATCGCGTCACAAGAATCAGGTATTTGTCACCGGTCGCCGCCGACCCTAGCGTTTCCCCCATCACCACCACGGTTCTCCCCGAGGACGACGGAACAGGCGCCATCTGACCGGTCATCATGCCGATGATCGGGGCACCACGCCCGACTCCCCGGTGATTTCGTGCACCCTGCGCCGCCCATGCCGGGCGGCCGGCACGATCCCCGCCATCGCCCACATCCATTGCCGCCCTGGTGATCTCACCGACCGGCGGATGCCCTGGAGGCCAACATGACACGCACCGTCGACCTGGTGGCGGACCTCGGCGAGGGTTTCGGCGCCTATCGGATGGGCGACGACGACGCCCTGCTCGACGACCTCACCTCGGCCAACGTGGCCTGCGGTTTCCACGCCGGTGACCCCCGCATCATGGACGCCACCGTGGCGGCCTGCGCGCGGCGCGGGGTCGCCGTCGGCGCCCACCCGAGCTTTCCCGACCTGGCCGGCTTCGGCCGCCGGGCGATGGACCTGACCGCCGACGAGGTCCGCACCGACATGCTGTACCAGATCGGCGCCCTGCAGGCGTTCGCCACCGCACACGGCACCCGCGTCGAGCACGTCGCACCGCACGGCCGACTGGGCAACCTGGTCGCGACCCGCGCCGACTACGCCGAAGCGGTCGCCGACGCCGCCCTGGCCCTGAGCACCGGCGAAAACCCGTTGATCGTGCTGGCCCAGGACGGCGAGCTCGCGACGGCCGCCCGCGACCGCGGGCTACCCGTCGGCATCGTCGGCATCGCCGACCGGGCCTACCGGCCGGACGGCACCCTGGTGCCGCGATCCGAACCGGGCGCGGTACTGCACGACGAACTGGAGATCGCCGACCGCACCGTCCGCATGGTGCTCGAGGGCGAGATCATCTCCGTCACCGGGTCCCCGGTCCCGGTGGAGTGCGACACCGTGCTGCTGCACGGCGACAACCCGGCGGCGATCGGCCTAGCCCGCCGGATCCGCGCCGAACTGCAAGCGGCCGGCGTGCACATCGCCCCGCTGCGCGACACCCTTGCCGTCGGGAGCCTTGCATGAGCGCGCCGACGTTGCAGGTCGCCGACTGCGGGGACGCCGCGATAAGGGTCACCGCCCTCGGCGGCGACGCCGAGCGCCGCTGGCGCGCCGTGCACCACCTGGCTGACGTGCTGACCACCACCGGCATCACCGGGGTCTACGGGGTCGTGCCCACCTACGAGTCCGTCCTGGTCGAGTTCGACGCGGTGGCCACCGATCACGCCGCGGTCACCGAGGTCGTCGCCCAGGTGGCGCAGGACCTGCGGCACGCCGACCCGGCGCCGGCGGCGGCTCGGACGTTCCGTGTCCCGGTCGTCTACGGCGGGTCGTACGGGCCCGACCTGGGCTTCGTCGCCGAGCACCTGGGGTTGGCCGCCGAGGCGGTCGTCGACCGGCACACCGCTGGGCCGCTGCGCATCCGCTGCCTGGGCGCCCCGGCCGGCTCGCCGATGATGGACGGTCCGGCGTTCGGGCGGCCCATCCCCCGGCTCCGCACGCCCCGCACCAAGGCCCCGGCCGGCGCCGTCGCCGTGGCCGGCACCCAGGCGGTCATCGCCCCGGCCGCCTCCCCCGGCGGCTGGCAGATCATCGGCCGGACCCCGCTGAACCTGCTCGACCTGGACCGCGACCCGTTCGTCAGCTATCGACCCGGCGACGCGATCCGCTTCTTCGCCATTCCCGAGTCCCGCTGGGCGGAGTTCGCCGGCCGACCCCTGGAGCCCGATCATGACTGACACACTGACCGTCCGGCAGGGTGGTTTCGCCACCGTGCAGGACCTGGGCCGCCGCGGCCGGTCCCGCTTCGGACTTCCGGTCAACGGCGCCGCCGACCAGTACTCGTCCGCCGTGGCCAACGTCCTGGTCGGGTCCCGGCCGGGCGCGCCGCTGATCGAGATCACCCTGCTCGACTTCGCCGCCACCGCCTCCCGGGACGCCGTCATCGCCGTCACCGGCGCGCCGGCCGAGATCACCCTTAACGATCAGGCCATGCCCCAGTGGCAGCCGCTGCTGGTCCGGGCCGGGCAGACGATCGCGGTCCGCCGCATCCGCACCGGTCTGCGGGTCTACCTGGCCGTCCAGGGCGACCTGCGGGTGCCGGTGCTGGCCGGCAGCGTCGCGCCGGACTCGGTCCTCGGCTTCGGCGGCCAGCTCGCCGCCGGGGACACCCTGGTGTTGGGTGGCCCGGCCCCGGCTCCGGTCCGCGGCTACCGGTTCGGCCCGTTCGTGCCCGCCGAGTACCTGCGGTTGCCCGTTCCGCTGATCTCGGCGGACGTCGCGGTCGGCGTCACCGACGGCCCGGACGCCGCCGAGTTCGCCGACCCCTGGCCGCTGCTCACCGGCCACGATTACACCGTCACCCCGCAGAGCAACCACGTCGGCCTCCGGCTGGCCGGGGCCACCCCGGATCGGACCGAGTCCGGCGAGGTGCTCTCCCGGGGAGTCCCGGTCGGCGCCGTCGAGGTGCCGGCCCCCGGCGAGCTGCTCGTCCTGCACCGCGGCCGCGGCGTCACCGCCGGCTACCCGGTGCTGGCCGTGGTCACCACCACCGGCCTGAACACCCTCGGCCAGGCCCGGCCCGGTCATCGCATCCGCTTCCGCCGGGAGACCCTCACCCAGGCCGTGGCCACCCAACGCGCGCAGGCGGCCGCCCTGGCCGACCTCGCCCGTCGCACCACCCACCTGTTCCCGCAGTCGAGCCCGACCTCGGCGCTGCGCCGAGGCGCGTGACCTCCGACCGCCCCCAGGCGGTCCCGTGACACCACCCCACCCAACTGGTAGGCCCTTGAGGCACCCGGCATGGCGCCGAACCTCGTGGTCACCGCCCTGCCCCTCGCGGAGGAAACATGTCCATGGTCGCCAACCAGACTGCGGGTCAGCCCGTCATCAACCCGACCACCGCCCGAAAAGTCACCCTCGCCGGCTGTGTCGGCGTCTTCGTCGAGCTCTACGACAACGGCATCTTCGCGTTCATGGCCACGACCCTGGCCGTGGTGTTCTTCGGTGTCGCCAAGCCGACCGACGCCCTGCTGCTGGTGTTCGCCGGCTACGCCATCTCGTTCTTCGTCCGGCCGCTCGGGGCCGTCGTCTGCGGGATTCTCGGCGACCGGATCGGCCGGCAGAAACTGCTGGTCTTCGTCATCCTGCTGATCTCGGTGGCCACCGCCGGCATCGGCCTGCTCCCGACGTACGCGGCGATCGGCATCGCCGCGCCGATCCTGCTGTTCCTGCTGCGGCTCGCCCAGGGCTTCTCGGTCGGCGGTGAGGCGGCCGGCGCGATGACCTTTCTGGCCGAGCACGCCCCCGAGGGCAAGCGCGGCCTCTACACCAGCTTCGCCCAGATCGCATCGTTCGCCGCCCTGCTGACCGGCTCCATGGTCGGCTACTTCCTGTACGCCGCGGTGCCCGCCGACACCATCACCTCCTGGGCCTGGCGCATCCCGTTCCTGATCGCCATCCCGATGGGCTTCATCGGCTGGTGGATCCGCAAGCACGTCAGCGACACCCCGCACTTCCTCAAGCTCAAGGAGGAGGGCGGCCTGTCCAAGAACCCGATCCGCGAGGCGTTCTCCACCCCGACGCACCGCAAGGCCCTGCTGCTGGCGTTCATCATCCCGCTGATGAACGGGTCGGGGTACTACGTGCTGTTCAGCTACATGCCCACCCTGCTCAAGGGCGACAACGTCGGCTTCACCGCGGCCAACGCCCTGCTGGTGACCGCCTGCAGCCTGGTCGTCATCTGCATCGCGATCCCGCTGGCCGGGCGGCTGTCCGACCGGATCGGGCGCAAGAAGGTGCTGGCCGGCGCGGCCATCGCGATGGCCATCGTCGCGGTTCCCTGCTACTTCCTGATCTTCTCCGGCAGCATGGCCCTGGCCATCCTCGGCGCCTCCATCATGGCGGTCGTCTTCGCCGGCCACACCGGCGTCATCCACATCGCCATCGTCGAGCTGTTCCCGACCCGGATCCGGTACTCCGCCTACGGCCTGGGCTACAACGTCTCGTCGGCCATCTTCGGCGGCACCGCGCCGCTGCTGATGACCTGGCTGATCGCCGGGACCGGCAACGTCTACATGCCCGCCTTCTACGCGGTGATCACCGCGGTCGGCACCCTGCTGGCCGTGCTCACCATCACCGACCGCTCGCAAGAACCGCTGCAGGACGTCTGACTGAGCGAGGCTTGCCGACGAACCAGCGTCACTGCTCTCCAGCTTCTTTCAAAGACAGGATTCCTGAGATGACCTTCACCGACTACAAGACCGCGCTGGTCACCGGCGCCTCCACCGGCATCGGCGCCGCCGTGGTCGAGCGCCTGACCAAGAACGGCCTCGAGGTGCACGCGCTGGCCCGCAACGCCAAGGCCCTGGACGAGCTGGCCGAGCGCACCGGCGCCATCCCGCACGCCGTCGACGTCACCGACACCGCGGCGCTGGCCGCCATCGTCGCCGACCTGCCGATCGACGTGCTGGTCAACAACGCCGGCGTCTCCCGTTCCGGCAACATCCTCACCGCCGACGAGTGGGCCATCGACGAGCAGCTGGCGGTCAACGTCGGCGCCGTGCTGCACCTGCTGCGGCTGGTCATGCCAGGCATGGTGGAGCGCGACCGCGGCCACATCTTCAACGTCAGCTCGATCGCCGCGGTGCACAACATTCCCGGCAACACCATCTACCACGCGACCAAGGCGGCCGTGCACAAGGCGACCCGGCAGCTGCGGATGGACGCCTTCGGCCGCCGGGTCCGGGTCACCGAGATCCGGCCGGGCCGCGTGGAAACCGAGATCTTCGGCCGGCTGACCGGCGACATGGACCAGGCCTACCAGGACTTCTACGCCGAGTACGAGTCGCTGCAGCCCAGCGACATCGCCGACGCCATCGAGTACGCCGTCGGCACGCCGGTGCACGTGAACGTCAGCAGCATCGAGATCCTGCCCACCTTCCAGGTGGTCGGTGGGATCGACTTCCACCGCGGCCGCAGCGCAATCTGAAACCCCTACGGAGACTGAAACCATGCGCGTTGCAACGACTGTCGCCGACCGCATCACCCGCATCCAGCCGTCACCGAGCACCGCCGCCGCTGCCCGCGCCAAGCAGCTGCGGGCCGCCGGCCGGGACATCCTCGACCTGACCGTCGGCGAACCGGACGTCGACACCCCCGACGCCGTCAAGCAGGCGGCCATCGATGCCATCCTGGCCGGCGAGACCAAATACACCCCGGTCAACGGGATCCCGGCGCTGCGCCGGGCGATCGCCGACCGGTACCGACGCCGCTACGAGATCGCCTACGACGACGCCGAGATCACCGTCGGCGGAGGCGCCAAGCAGGTCATCTACCTGGCCCTGACCGCCACCGTCAACGCAGGCAGCGAGGTGATCGTGCCGGCACCGTACTGGGTGTCGTACCCGGACATGGTGCGCGCCAACGACGGCACACCGGTGATCGTTGAGTGCGGCGAGGACCACGACTTCAAGCTCACCCCGCCCGCGCTTGAGGCGGCGATCACCGAGCGGACCCGCTGGGTGATCCTCAACGCGCCGGGCAATCCGACCGGCGCGGCCTACACCACCGACGAACTGCGCGCCTTGGCTTCGGTGCTGGAGCGCCGCCCGGAAGTGCTCATCCTGGTCGACGAGATCTACGACGAGATCTGGTACGACGCCGAACCGTTGGCCAACCTGCTCACGGTTGCCCCGG
>DATDBV010000049.1:0-10036 GCA_036524715.1 Nakamurella sp.
TTCCAGTTGCCCGAGTCCGGCTTGCGCAGCTACCTCATCCTGGCCGCCATGCTGCTGTTCGTCGCCTTCGTGCAGGGCTTCATCGGCACCCTGGTCTGGCTACTGCTCTCTGAGATCTTCCCGATGGCCATCCGCGGATTCACCATGGGCATCGCCGTGTTCTTCCTGTGGTGCGTCAACGCCGCCATCTCCTTCATCTTCCCGCTGCTGGTCGAAGCCGCCGGCGCCACCGTCACTTTCGCGCTCTTCGCAGCCATCAACGTCATCTCGTTCCTGTTCGTGAAGAAGTTCGTGCCGGAGACCCGGGGTCGCACGCTCGAGGAGCTGGAGGACGACTTCCGCACCCACGACGCCGCGCAGCTGACCCACACCGCGCCCGCCGGTGTCAGCGGTTCCTGACCTCGGGGCCATCCTGAAAGGATCAGCGTGACAAGCCATCTGGATGTGCTGACGATCGGGCGGGTGAGCATCGACCGGTACCCGCTGCAGGACAACCTGGCGCTCAAAGACGTACAGTCGTTCCCCAAGTCGCTGGGCGGTAGCCCGACCAACGTGCGGGGCTGCGACATGGGACCGTTGGTCACCGCCGACCTCCGACGAGTTCGCTGATCAAAGCCGGGTCGAGCCGGGCATATCGGGCGCAGGACCACGGGTTTGATCAGCGAACCAGCCACGCGCATCCGGGTTCGCTGATCAAAGCCGGGTCGAGCCGGCATATCCGGCACGCAAACCCGGAGATGATCAGCGAAGCAGGCCGAGGCAACGAACCAGCCACAGCACCAACAGGATTCATTCGAAGGAGAGCGAGCATGACGATCGACGTCGGCATCATCGGCGTGGGGATGATCGGCCAGGACCACATCCGCCGGCTCACCCAGGTGGTGATCGGGGCGGCCGTGGTCGCGATCACCGACGTCAACACAGAACAGGCGCAGCAGATCGCCGACGGCGTGCCCGGGGCCAAGGTGTTCGTCACCGGCCAGGAGCTCATTGCGCACGAGTCGGTGGACGCGATCGTCGTCTGCTCGTGGGGGCCCACCCACGAGGAGTACGTGCTCGCCGCGATCGCTGTCGGCAAGCCTGTGTTCTGCGAGAAGCCGTTGGCCACCCGCAGGAGGCGTGCCTGCGGATCATCGAGGCCGAGGCCGCGTTCGGCCGTCGGCTCGTGCAGGTCGGCTACATGCGCCGGTACGACGCCGCCTACCGGGCGATGAAGCAGGTCGTCGACTCCGGCGAGCTCGGCACCCCGCTGATCATGTACAGCGGCCACCGCAACCCGGAGGTACCCGCCTACTACACCCGCGAGATGGCCATCACCGACACCGCGGTGCACGACATCGACACCGCCCGTTGGCTGCTCGGCCAGGAGATCGTCTCCGCGCAGGTGCTCAAGCCCCGCAAGAACAGCCTGGGCGGCGAGCTGGAGGATCCGCTGCTGACCGTGCTGGAGACCGAGAGCGGCGCGCTGATCCAGATCGAGACCAACGTGAACATCCGCTACGGATACGACATCCGTGGCGAGATCGTCGGCGAGCAGGGCACGGTCAGCCTGGCCGAGTCCACTCCGATCCTCGTCCGGCAGGGCGGGTCGTTCACCGGCCGGGTCACCCAGGACTGGCGGGAGCGGTTCATCCGCGCCTACGACGTGGAGTTCGCCGAGTGGCTCGACGCCATCAACGGCAACAGCGAATTCGGCCCCAGCAGCTGGGACGGCTACGCGGCGGCCGTCGTGTCCGACGCGGCCATCGAGGCCCTGCACAGCGGACAGCAGGTCAGCGTGACGTTGGCCGACAAGCCTGCGCTCTACAAGTAATTCACATCCAAGCAATTCAGACATCAGGAATGCGAAAGAATCCGACGATGGCAACGATTCGGCTGACGGTCGCGCAGCCGGTGGTGCACTTCCTGGCCCAGCAGTACAGCGAGCGCGACGGCGTCGAGCACAGCATCGTGGCCGGGGTGGGGCAGGCGCTGCTCCAGGCTGCCCCACCAGGGCGCCGATGCGTTGAAGGGAAAGGGGCCACCAGCCCATGATCAACAGCAAGGTGGCGCTGGCGAGAGTCGGTTATATTCGAGGAGGAAGTCCGGATGATCGCCTGGGCGCGATACCCGTATGACGGGACGACAGTGCTGGTCACCGGCGGTGGGTCCGGCATCGGGCGGGCGATCGCCCGCGCCTACCTGGAGCAGGGTGCGTCCGTGCTGATCACGGGCCGGCGCGCGGAGCCGCTGCGGGAGACCGTCGCGGGGTTCCCGGCGGACCGCGCGGCCGTCCTGGCCGCCGACATGGCCACCCAGGACGGCGTGACGGCGGCCGTCGAGGAGGTGAGCGGCCGGTGGGGCGGGTTGGACATCGTGGTGGCGAACGCCGGCCTGTCCACCCCGGGCACGATCGACACGCTCGACGACGCGCAGTGGACCCGCATGCGGGAGATCAACCTCGACGGGCTGATTCGACTCGCCCGCGCGAGCGTGCCGTTGCTGCGGGCGTCCAAGGGCAACGTCCTGGCCATCTCCTCGGTCGCCGGGTTCGGCGGCGACTGGAATCAGGTCGGTTACAACGCCACCAAGGGCGCGGTGAACGCCCTCGTCCAGAGCATGGCCCTGGACCTGGGACGAGATGGGGTGCGGGTCAACGCGATCGCGCCCGCGTTCACCGCGACCCGGCAGACCCAGGCCCGGCTGGACGACCCTGCCTTCCGGGCGGCATTGCGCGATCGGATCGCGCTGGACCGGGCGGCCGAGCCGGCCGACGTGGCCCGGGCCGCCCTGTTCCTGACCAGTCCGGACGCCGCGTACATCACCGGCGTGGTGCTCCCCGTCGACGGCGGCACCACCGCGTCCGTCGGCACTCCCCGGCCGCTGCCCGGCTGAAACCCGGTAACGCGCCGGGTGAGTCAGGCCGTCACCGCGACAACCGCTCCGGTGCGCAGGCTCTCGTTAACAGCATCGGCCAGGATGCGGGCGGCGCGACCGTCGACGAACCCCGACGACGGGCGACGCCGTTCGCCACGCAGTCGATCAGGTGGTCCAGCCCGGCCCGGTAGGCCGGGGTGTAGCGGTCGAGGAAAGAAGTTGAAGTACGGCGGGGCCACCTCGGTCGCCGTCGCGTCGGAGCGGCGGTCGCTGGTCGGCAGCTGGTTGCCGACCGACAGCATGGCGTCCGATCCGAACACCTCGATCCGCCGGTCGTAGGCGACCGCCAGGTCGGCGCGCGGGGTTGGCGGCGATCGAGTCGGCGTGCACCCGACCGATCCGACCGCAGCCGAACAGTCCGAACCGCAGCATGGGAGGAATCTCCTGGCAGTCGGTGAGTATCAGTGGGTGTCAGGCGCCGCGGGGTCGGAGCCCCGCCCGGCGGTAGCACTCGTCGATGAGCTCGGCGTTGCCGACCGAGTCGTCGAGGGTGAAGGCGAATGGGGCGCCGGTGCGGATCGAGTCGGCGACGGCGGCGAGTTGATAGGCGTACGAGGTGTTCTCGCCGTGCGCCTGCTCGCTCCTGCCCGACCCGTCGGTGATCAGCAGCCGGTTGTCCAGGTGCGGCACGGCGAACGCCGGGGAGGTGGCGGTGCCGGCTGCGCCGATCACCGTCCAGGTCATGGTGCGGTCGTCCGCATTCATGTCCCAGACGAGGTGGCCGGTCACGCCGCCCGGGTAGGCCAACTCGACGGTCATCGCGGCGTCCATCTCGGGGGCCCTGAGAGTGGCTTCTACCAAGGCAATCTCGGGCGCACCGCCGACCCACTTGCCGAACTCGCGGGCGGCGCTGAGCACGTAGCAGCCCAAATCCATGGTCGCCCCGCCGGCCAGCTCCAGCGACCAGCGCGGGTCGCCGTCCGGCGGGCCGGGGATGGCCAGCACGATCGCCACCCGTTGGATCTCGCCGAGCCGGCCGGACCGAACCGCGTCCCGCAGCGCCAGGTTGACCGGGTGGTGCAGGTAGTGGAAGCCCTCGAAGATCCGTCCCGGCGCCTGCCCGGCCACCGCGCGGATGCGGTGGGTCTGCTCGCTGTTGCTGGCCAGCGGCTTTTCCGAGAGCACGTGCTTGCCGGCCTGTAGCGCGGCGATGTTCCACTGCTCGTGCAGCGAGTTGACCAGGGCGTCGTAGACGATCTCGACGTCCGGGTCGGCCAGCACGTCGGCGTAGCCGTCGTGCACGGTGCGCACCACGTGCCGCTCGGCGAACGCCTCGGCCCGGCCGCGGTCGCGGGCGGCGACGGCGACCAGGTCGTGGCCCAGGGTCTGCGCGGGTTCGACGATGCCCTCGGCGGCGATCCGGGCCGCGCCGAGAATGCCGATCTGCAACGGATTCTGCTCGGTCATCGGACACTCACTCCGGTCAGCGCGGCACGCAGGGTGGACACGGCCTTGGCGACCGACTCGCTCTGGCCGAGGGTGTAGTCCTCGTTATCGATCGACAGCGGACCGTCGTAACCGGCCTTGCACAGCGCTTCGACGAACCGGGCCCAGAAGGCGTCATCGTGGCCGGTGCCCACGGCAACGTAGTTCCACGCCCGCTCGCCGGTCCGCTCGTTGGGGATGGTCTCCAGGCGGGACGTGACGGCGGCGCGGTCCTCGATGCGGGTGTCCTTGGCGTGCACGTGGTGAATCGCGCCGGACAGCGCGTCGATCGCGGCCAGCGGGTCGGCACCCATCCAGAACAAGTGGCTGGGATCGAAGTTGGCGCCGACGGTTTCGCCGACGGCCTGGCGCAACTTCAACAGCCCGGGGACGTTGTAGACGAGCTGGTTGGCGTGCATCTCGACGGCGACCCGCACGCCCCGTTGCTGGGCCTCCTGGGCCAGAGGGCCCCAGTAGTCGATCGCGACGGTCCACTGGTGCTCCAGCAGCCGGCCGTTCTCCTGCGGCCAGACGGTGGTGATCCAGGCCGGGAAGCGGTCGCCGGGCGCGGCCGGCAGGCCGGACATGGTCACGACAGTATCGATCTCGAATTCCTCGGCGAGCTTGATCGCGCTGCGCAGGATGTGGTCGTCGCTGGGACCCTCGACCGGGTGCAGCGGGTTGCCGGCGGCATTGAACGCCTCCAGGCGAAGCCCGCGAGAGTCGATGTCGCGCTTCAGCGTCGCCCGGGCGGAGGCGTCGGCCAGCAGTTCCTCGACGTCCGCGTGCGGCGCCGGCGACCACCCACCGTGTTCGCCACCCAGGCCGATCTCGACGGTCTCGACGCCGAGTTCGACGGCCAGGTCCAGCGCCCGGGCGCGGGTCAGGGTGGACAGGCTGTCGGTGAGCAGTCCGATGGGCGGCCCCGGCGTAGCCGGGTCGAGCCCCAGCGGCGAGCAGTGGTGCATGTCAGACTCCGGCGGGGGTCAGGCCGAAAAGGCCACGGCGGCGGACGAGGGACGACTCCGGAACATCCAACTCGGTCAGGCCGACGACGCCGGCCAGGTGCAGCGGGCTGTCGATGTCCAGTGGCACGGTGACGCTGCGACCCAGCGCCGCGGACGCGTAGGCGGCGACGGTCGTCTCAAGGGTGTGCAGAGCGGCCGCGCCGTCGGCGGCCGGGGCGCCGCGGCCGGTGATCGCGTCCGCCAGGTTCAGCACGGTGTCGCGCATCGCGGTGGCGACGAGCGGGACCAGGTCCGCTCCGGCCGGCAGGTCGACGACCCGGCTCTGTCCGTTCTCGTCGACAACGGTCAGATGTTCGAACGGCGCCCACGGCATCGTGCCGTCGGCCCGGTAGTGGGCAGTCGCCCGACCTTTGGTGCCGTGCACGCCGACCCCGCCGGGGCCGTGTCCCCAGCCGATGTTGACCAGGCCGACCCGGCGGCCCGCCTCCAGCCGGCACAGCGCCAGACCCTCGACGGTGCTGCCGATGTCGCCGTCCGCGTCATTGCTGTCGACGAAGGCGGACACCGCGGACACCGGCTCGCCGAGCAGGTGCTCGGCGAGGTACACGCCATGCAGCATGTCCATCAGCACTCCGCCGCCCGACGCGGCCGGGTCCTTGCGCCACAGCGGCTGGTAACCGGCCGCACCGGGCGAGTCCACCACACCCAGCATGTCCACGCGCACCGAGCGGACCTCGCCCAGCTCGCCCGAGTCGATGATCGCTTTCAGCGCCACGACCTCGGGGAAGAACAGATAGTTGTGCACCACGCCGAGCACGACCCCGGCCGCATCGGCCGCCGCCACAATCGAAGCGGCATCGGCCGGCCTGGCGGCGATCGGCTTCTCGCACAGCACGTGCTTGCCGGCGTTCACGGCGGCGGTCACATTGGCCTTGTGCAGGTGCTGCGGGGTGCAGATGTCGATCACGTCGACATTCTCGCGAGCGAGCAGGTCGGCGGCATCCAGGTGCACCTTGTCCGCGGCCAGCCCGGCGATCTCACGACCGAGCTCGAGCCGCTCCGGGGTCGGGTCGGCCAGGCCAACGATCTGGTATCGATCACCGGCCGCCTGAAAGGCCGGGACGTGGAAATTCAGGGCGACGTTGCCGCAGCCGACAATGCCGACCCGCAGGGGGATGGTCACGAGCAGTCTCCGGTCGTGAGGTGAGGTGGGGCTGATCTCTTGGATCGATCCAAGCTCGATCCAGTATGCGGCCGGCAACGACCGCCGTCAAGAACTCTCTTGGATCGATCCATGCGTGTCGGCTACCGTGGGCATCGTGAACTCCCCCGGCCCCGGGAAACGCCGGCCGACGCTCGCCGACGTGGCCGCGCGCGCCGGCGTGTCCCGCTCGCTGGCGTCGCTGGTGATCCGCAACGATCCCGGACCGAGCACCGCGTCCCGCCAGGCCGTGCTGCAGGCGGCCGCCGAACTCGACTATCAGCCGGACCAGGCGGCGAAGTCGTTGCGGGAACAGCGTTCCCGACTCCTTGGTGTGTTGATCGACGCCGGCGACCCGTTCCACGCCGACCTGCTGGAGCAGATCTACCCGGCGGCCGAGGACCGGGGATACGACGTCGTGCTCAGCGCCCGTCTGGCCAGCCGGAACCCGGATCGGGCCGTGGCAGCCCTGCTGCGGTCGCGGTGCGAGGGGCTGATTCTGCTCGGCACCGACGCGGTCCCGTCCGAGCTGCCCCGCATCGGTGAGCGGACACCTGTGGTGCTGGTGGGACGTCGGGGTCGGGGCACCGGGGTCGACGCGGTCGTCGGCGCCGACGAGCACGGCGCCGATCTGGCGACCGAGTACCTCATCGAACTCGGCCACCGACGGATCGGCTTCATCGACGGGGGCCGGCACGCGGGCGCCCCGGAACGACGCCGCGGCTACCGCCGGGCAATGCGCCGGCACGGCCTGAACCCGGACGTGATGCCGGGCGACCACAACGAGCAGTCCGGCATCCGGGCCGCCCAGCAGCTACTCGCCGACGGCCGGGCCGGGACGGACCGGGTCACCGCGGTGCTGGCCAGCAACGACCGCAGCGCGGCCGGCTTCCTCGACACCATGCTCCGGGCCGGAGTAGCTGTCCCGCAGCAGATGTCAATTGTAGGGTATGACGATTCGCGGCTGGCCCGGCTGGCCTACATCAACCTGACCACCGTCGCGCAGGACGTCCACGAACTGGCCCGGCAATCCGTGGCGGCGGTCGTCGGCCGCATCGCCGGGAACCGGGATGCGGCCGGTCCAGCGCGGGACATCCTGCTGGAGCCCAAGCTCGTCGTCCGCGGCACCACTGCACCGCCGCCGTGAGGACTCCGACGACGACATCGAATCGCACCTGCGGAAGGTCGATGTCGTCCCGTCGATGGCCGCTCGATACGGGCTCGGCCACACCACGAACGGCCCGAAAACCGGTCAGCACCTTCACTCCCTGACCGGCCGGACCACGACACCCTCGGTCGCACTGACCCGAGCCGCGTCGAGTACCTCGAGGACCGCGACGGCTTCCGCGGCCGACACCGGCGGCGGAGCCTCGCCCCGGACCGCAGCGGCAAACCGCCGGTAATAGTCCACGTAACTGCCCTGCTCGGCCGGGACCTGCTGCGCACCGGCATCGGTGCGCAGGGTGCCCCACGCCGACTCCGGTTCGAAGCCCCAGGCCGCCGGGTCGGTGCCGGGGCGGCGGCCCCGCTGCAGGTCCTTGACCTGCACGTCGATGCTGTGCGCGGCGTAGCTGCCGAGCTCCCCGTAGACCCGCAACTCCCGGTCGTCGACCTTGTTCAGCTTGGTCGCCGAGATCCGGCTGGTCACCCCGTCCCGATGGCTCAGGGTGATGTCGAAAGCGACATCGGTCGACCCTGCTGCCGTCTCACCCCACTCGAACTCGGCGAACACGCGGTCGACCGGTCCGAACAACCACAGCGCCTGATCGACCAGGTGCGACCCGAGATCGCGCACGAGACCGCCGGTGGGGCCGCCCTCCAGACCCGACGGCTCGTCCAGGTCGAGCCGCGAGTGGAACCACCGAACCCGACCCAGGCGTCCCCGCTGGACCAGGGCGCGGATGGTGCGGATGTCCGAGTCCCATCGACGGTTGTGGTACACGGACAGCACCAGCCCGGCGCGCCGTCCCGCCTCGTCGAGTTCGACCGCGCCCGCGGCGTTCGGCGCAAACGGCTTGTCCGCGACCACGTGCAGCCCGCGGGCCAGGGCCTCCAGCACCAGGTCGCGCCGGGTCTGCGGGGGCGTGGTGATGGTGACGGCGTCCAGCCCGGCGCCGGCCCGCTCGGCGTCGACCATCTCGGCCAGCGAGCCGTAAAGCGGTGCAGCCGGGAACTGCTCGGCCAGCAATGCCCGGCGCGCGGGATTGCGGGTGACCACCCCGGCCAGCTCGACGTCCGGGGCGGCCTCGATGTAGGGCGCGTGGAACAACGCCCCGCCGGCCCCGAAGCCGACAAGCCCGATCCTGACCGGTCGCTGCAACTGCATTCGATGTCTCCGCTCTCGATGGTGATGGGTCTGGTCCGCGGGCGGCGGAGAGGATCAGGATGACGGCGCCGGAGCGTTGCCCGAGACGTATCCCGCCCCCTCGGCGGGCACGCCGTCGGCATTCTGGGCCAGCACGTTCGGATCGCCGAAGGAGATCGGAATCGACGTGGTGTACCAGTCGGCAGGGACCGTCCTCTCGACCTGGAAGTGCAGGTGCGGGAGGCATCCGGTCAGGCCGGTCTTCCCCGACCGGCCGAGGACCTCACCCTGCGCCACCGGGTCGCCGTTCTTGGCCTTCGCCTCGATCTCGGGTGACACGTCGCGCAGGTGCAGGTACAGCGCGGACGTGCCGTCGCCGTGGTCGATCCGGACCAGATTGGCCTGATTGCCCATGTTCTGGTTGACGGTGTAGCCGGGTGGCGGGTCCGCCAGTGGGCTGAGGCCACCACAGTGGTCCGGGCTCCAGCTGCTGACGACCAGTCCCACGGTTCCGCTACGGGCGGCCAGCACGGGTGCCCCCTCGGGCAGGTCGAAATCCCAGGAGTGATGCCCATCCTCGTCCCGGTGCGATCCGCAGCCGGATGCGCAGGCGCCCAACGCGTCCGGCACGAAAGGCCCTTGCAGCACCTGGAACGATTGGCCGCCCACCCACGGCAGGAGATAGGCGGGCGTGTCGGACGTACCACAGGACGCGACAACACCGGACAGGAGCAGCCCCGTCAGGGCCACTCCCGCCCGGCGGCGACGGAATGATCGAGTCAGGAGTACAGGTCCGGCTTCTCACCCAGCTCGACGGCGACTCGCTCCCCGATGTGCAGGGCCTCGACGGCGGCGTCGGAGACGGCCGCCGCGGCGTAGCCGTCCCAGCTGCTCGGGCCGAACGTGCCGCCGTCGCGCACGGCGTCGATCCACTCCTGGAACTCGACGTCGTAGGCCCCGATGAACCGCTCGCGCCAGTCCTCGGGCACGGCGGCCGCGACCTGGTTGCCCCGGCGGACCGCCACGAAGCCTGGATCGCCGAGCGAAACGGTGCCGTTCTCCCCCACCACCTCACCGCGAATGTCGTAGCCGTAGCGGATGTTGACGTTGGTCTCCACGTCGACCAGGGCGCCCCCGGCCAGGTCCAGCAGGATGAACAGCGGATCCTCCAGCTCGCCGCCGTTGGCGTTGCGCCGCGGCTTGAGCACCCGGGCGCCGACG
>DATDBV010000050.1:0-10462 GCA_036524715.1 Nakamurella sp.
GATCACGTCGGCGTCCAGCGTCCGCGGCCCCCACCGGACGGTCCGTTCCCGACCGGCCTCCTGCTCCAGGGCCTGGCAGCGTTTCCACCACAGGTGCGGATCCACGCCGTCGTCCTCGGCGATGACCACGAGGTTGTAGTAGTCGGGCTGCTCGACCCCGCCCCACGGCGGCGTCCGGAAGATAGAGGACACCGCCCGCACGGTGCGTCCCAGACTGCGCACCGCGGTCCGCAGATGTGCGGTGCGGTCACCGATGTTGGAGCCCAACGACAGGACGGCCCTGCTCATTGAACCGCTCCGACGCGGGCGGCGCCCTCTCGGCGGATCGATCGGCGGATCGTGACGCTCACGTCCTGGAAGGTCAGCGAGATCGGCGCGGACGGCTTGTGGATGGTGACCTCCACGGCGTGCACCGGGTGGTCCCGCATGATCTCGTCGGCGATCTCGCCGGCCACCGCCTCGATCAGGTCCCGCGGTGGACCGGTGACGACCCGCTCGGCCACTCGAGCCAACCCCCCGTAGTCGACCGTGCGGGTCAGGTCGTCGGTCGCCACCGCCTGGGTCAGGTCCGCCCAGATCGTCAGGTCGACGACGAACCTCTGCCCGTCCCGCTTCTCGTGGGCGAAGACACCGTGGTGACCGAACAGCTCGAGGCCGGTCAGCGTGATCCGGTCCGCCATCCTCAGCTCCCCAGCTCGCGCCGGCCCGAAGCCGGACCGGCGGGCGCATCATGGCACAGCCGGCCGGGACGCAGGATCCGCACCGGTCCGCGACCGGTGATCGCGGCGGCCACCCGGACCGCGTCCATCGTGTCGGCGACCTCGTGCACCCGCACGCCCCAGGCGCCGGCCGCTGCGGCCAGCCCGGAGATCACGGTGGTGGCGGCCTCCCGGCCGGCCGGCGGTCGAGGCCCGGCCTCGTCGGCGAGCAGCGATCCCAGGAATCGTTTGCGGGAGGCGCCGACCAGCACCGGGAAACCCCAGCCCGGTCCCACCAGCCCGGTGATCGACGCCAGCGCCCGCAGCAGCGCCCAGTTGTGTTCGGCGGTCTTCGCGAAACCCAGGCCGGGATCGAGCACGATCGCGTCCTCGCGCACGCCGGCCGCCAGCGCGGACTCCACCCGGCCGGCCAACTCGCGCCGCACGTCTGCGACGACATCGTCGTAGACGGCCAACGCGTCCATGTCGGCGCTGTGCCCGCGCCAGTGCATCAGGATCCACGGCACGCGCGCGTCGGCGACCACGCCGGCCATCTCGGGGTCGGCCAGACCGCCCGAGACGTCGTTGACGATGCGTGCCCCCGCCGTCAACGCGGCCCGGGCAACAACCGCCCGGGTGGTGTCCACACTGCAGACCACGCCGTCCGCGGCCAGCGCGCTCACCACCGGGACCACCCGGGCGGCCTCGACGTCCGCCGGCACCCGGTGCGCGCCCGGCCGGGTCGACTCGCCGCCGATGTCGACGATGTCCGCGCCCGCGGCCGCCAGCGTCCGCCCTCGGTCGACCGCCGCATCGACCTCCAGGAATCGACCACCGTCGGAGAAGGAGTCCGTGGTCACGTTGACCACACCCATGATCACGGCCCGATCGGCCGGCCACGGTACGCTCACTGCGTCGCCCTTCCGGGGCACCTCGCAGGCTCGGTCGCCCCACGAAGGACGCCGCCCCTGCGTTCATGATTCGCTCGGCAAGCCTCGCTCATCGGCCGGTGATCAGGCTCATCGCCTCGGCGCGGGTCCGGTCCTGGGATTGGAAAATGCCCCTGACCGCGGACGTGGTGGTCACCGCGCCCGGTTTCCGGATCCCGCGCATCGCCATGCACAGGTGCTCGGCCTCGATCACCACGATCGCCCCGGCGGGTTGCAGCCGATGCACCAGCGCGTCCGCGATCTGGGTGGTCAGCCGCTCCTGCACTTGCGGCCGCTTGGCGTAGCCGTCGACCAGCCGGGCCAACTTGGACAGCCCGGTGACCCGGCCGTCGGGCCCGGGGATGTACCCGACGTGGGCCTTGCCGAAGAAGGGGACGAGGTGGTGCTCGCACGTCGAGTACAGATCGATGTCCCGCATCAGGATCATCTCGTTGTGGTTCTCGTCGAACGAGGTCTGCAGCACCGTGCTCGGGTCGGTGTGCAAGCCGGCGAACTGCTCGGCGAACGCGCGGGCCACCCGGGCCGGCGTCTGCAGCAGCCCGTCCCGATCGGGATCCTCGCCGACGGCGATGAGCAGCTCGCGGACCGCGGCCTCGGCCCGGGGCTGATCGAACACCGCACGGGTACCGACCGCGCCGTTTCCGGATTGCCCGCCCGTCACCGTGCCGGCGGCCGGCCCGACCGTCACGATCTGCGGTCCTGCGGAGGTGCCCATGGGTCGTGCGGGTCGATCGGCCCGGTCGGCGGCGGCGTCTGCCCCCAGCCCCCGTGTCCCAGTTGTCCGTTGGGCGCACCACCGTTGGGCGGAGCCCCGCCGGCCGGGTTGCCGTTCCCCGGGTGGCCGTGGGGTCCGGGATCATAGGGCCCGAGCGGGCCCGGCAGCACGCCGCCGGTCCAGTTGGGCGGTGGCGGCTGCTGCTGGCCCGAATCGGGCTTGGGGGTGTTGTACCCGGCCTGGCCGGGATAGTCGGCGGCGACGCCGACCGGCACGGGCTGCTGCTGGGTCGGCCGGCGCGGGTCCGGCTGGGCCGCGGGTGGGGGCCACGGTTCGCCCCGCTCGATGGCCAGCTCGCCGGGGGTCTTGATGGGTGGCCGGTCGGACGGGAGTCGCTGGCCGAACTCGTCGAAGGCGGTGATCCGCGGTCGCTTCTCGACCTCGGCGAAGATCACCTCGAGGTCCCTGCGCTCCAGGGTCTCCTTCTCCAGCAGGGCGCCGGCCAGGGCGTCCAGCACGTCGCGGTAAGTGTTCAGCACCGCCCAGGCCTCGGTGTGCGCCGTCTCGATGAGCGCCCGCACCTCGCCGTCGATCTCGCTGCCGACCTCGATCGAGTACTCGGGACCGCTGCCGTAGGTGCGGCCCAGGAACGGCTCGTCGTCGCCGTGGCCGTACTTGACCGCGCCCAGCTTGGCCGACATGCCGTACTCGGTGACCATCGCCCGGGCGATCTTGGTCGCCTGTGCGATGTCCGAGGACGCGCCCGTGGTCGGCTCGGCGAACACCAATTCCTCGGCGGCCCGGCCGCCCATGGCCATGACCAGCCGGGCGATCATCTCCGAGCGCGTCATCAGCGACTTGTCGTCCTCGGGCACCACCAGGGCGTGCCCGCCGGTGCGCCCACGCGGCAGGATCGTCACCTTGTACACCGGTTCCAGCCCGGGCATCGCCCACGCGGCCAATGCGTGCCCACCCTCGTGGTACGCGGTGATCTTCTTCTCCTTCTCGGAGATCACCTTCCCGCGGCGGGCCGGGCCGCCGATCACCCGGTCGACCGATTCTTCAAGCGCAGCGTCGTTGATCACCGTGCCGTGCTCACGGGCGGTGAGCAGCGCGGCCTCGTTGATCACGTTCGCCAGATCGGCGCCGGACATGCCGACGGTGCGCTTGGCCAGGGACAGGAAATCGACGTCGGGGGCGAACGGCTTGCCCTTGGCGTGCACGGCCAGAATCGCCTGCCGGCCCTTCAGGTCGGGCTGACCCACCGGGATCTGCCGGTCGAAGCGGCCGGGCCGCAGCAGGGCCGGGTCCAGGATGTCCGGCCGGTTGGTGGCGGCGATCAGGATGATGCCGCCCTTGGCCTCGAAGCCGTCCATCTCGACGAGCAACTGGTTCAGCGTCTGTTCACGTTCGTCGTGGCCGCCACCCATGCCGGCGCCGCGATGCCGGCCGACCGCGTCGATCTCGTCGACGAAGATGATGGCCGGCGCATTGGTCTTGGCCTGCTCGAACAGGTCCCGCACCCGGCTGGCGCCGACGCCGACGAACATCTCGACGAAGTCCGAGCCCGAGATCGTGTAGAACGGCACGCCCGCCTCACCGGCCACGGCTCTGGCGAGCAGCGTCTTGCCGGTGCCGGGCGGCCCGTACAGCAGCACACCCTTGGGGATCTTGGCGCCCAACGCCTGGTACCGGGTGGGGTTCTGCAGGAAGTCGCGGATCTCGTCCAGTTCCTGCACAGCCTCGTCAGCCCCGGCCACGTCGGTGAACTTGGTCTGCGGCATGTCCTTGGTCAGCAGCTTGGCCTTGGACTTGCCGAACGAGAGGACGCGGTTCCCGCCGCCCTGGGCGTTGTTCATCATCCAGAGCAGGAACAGGATGATCAGACCGACCGGGATGAGGTAGATCAGCAGCGAGAACAGCGTGGATTCGCTGGTGACGACGGTGTTGTAGCCGCCCGAGATGTTCGCCGCCTGCACCTCGTCGAAGATCTGCTCGGACGCCTGCGCCGGGTAGTTGGTGAAGATCTTGGTGTTGCCGTCGACCCCGTTGGCAAGGGTCAGCCGGAGCCGTTGCTCCTTGTCGTCGATGGTGGCCTCGGTGACGTTGCCGTCCTTGAGCTGCGCCAGCGCGACCGAGGTGTTCTGCTGTACATACCCGCGGGTGTCGTCGGCGAAGTAGCTGTACATGAGGTACAGCACCAGCACGACCGCGATCCACACCAACGGCGAGCGGAGAAGACGCTTCTTGTCCATATGCTCCGGGCCGGCGACGGCCTCGACCTCCCTGACGGTTCTCGAGTGCGGCGGCCGGCGAATCGACGGATGACCCGTCGGACTCGGGACGACCTCGCACGTCCGGGCGGCGCAAGGGCACGACCAGTTCGTTTCAGCCTACCGCCGCACCCCGACAGTCCTTCGGTCGTCGCCGACCGTCTGGTTGAACGCTCAGCCTGTTCGGCAGGTTCCCCGACGGATGTGGGCTCAGCGATACATGTGCTCGCCGAGCAGGCCGACGAACGGTAGGTCGCGGTAGCGCTCCGCGTAGTCCAGGCCGTAGCCGACGACGAACTCGGTCGGTATGTCGAAGCCCACGTAGCGCACCTCCACGTCGACCTTGACGGCCTCCGGCTTGCGTAGCAGGGCGACCACTTCGATCGACGCCGGCCCCCGGGTGGCCAGGTTCTTGACGAGCCAGGACAGGGTCAGGCCCGAGTCGATGATGTCCTCGACGATGATCACCCGGCGATCGGTGATGTCCCGGTCGAGATCCTTGAGGATGCGCACGACGCCGGAGGAGGAGGTGGCCGAGCCGTAGGAGGTCACGGCCATGAATTCCAGCTCGGACGGGATCGGCATTGCCCGGGCGAAGTCGGTGACGAACATCACCGCCCCCTTGAGCACACAGATCAGCAGCGGCGGGGTGTCGGACGTGTGGTCGGCGGCCACGGCCCGCGCCAACTCGCCGATCTTGGTCTGCAGTGCCTCGGCGCCGATCAGCACCGCGGACAATTCGCCGTGATATCCATGCGTCGCGCCGGGATCCCAGCCGTCGGTCGCGGGCGCGCCGTCGACGCTGGTCACCACCGTCGTCAGGGCCGCCGGTCCGGGTCCGGGGACGGCCCAGGAATCTGCGTGACTGCTGCCGTTCACGGGCTCTCCCAGCTGGGGCGGTCGCGGGTCCTCGACGGTCTGGCGCAAGCCTGCCACCCGCCCGGCGACGACGCCCCGCCGGGTGCCCCCGTCACGACATGGTGTTGATCATGCAGTAGGTGTTCTTCTGATGCATCAGAACAACACCTACTGCATGATCAACTGCGGGTCACGACCACCCCCGGGGGGCGTTCGACCCGCAAGAACGCACCGCGGCGCCAGACGTCCAGGCCGCCCGGGAGGCGCACCTGCACCGGACCAGCCGAATCGGTGAGCTGTCTGTCCAGCCGGATGAGGTGGTCGTGAGTGAGCGGACCCGCACCCGCCCCGGCGAGCCAGCGCCGCAGCACCCGCCGACGAACCGCGGACGGCTGGCCGACGACGGCTTCCGCCGACAGCGCGTCACCGTCTCGGGCCCGGTCCAGGGCGTCCGCGGCAATCCGGTCGAGGGCTGCCAGGTCGTCGGACATCAGGTCCGCGGTGCGGACCAGGGCGTCCCGCACACCCCCGCCGAGCACGTCCTCCAACAGCGGCAGCACCTCCCGGCGCAGCCGCACCCGGGTGAACGTGGGGTCGGTGTTGTGCGGGTCCTGCCACGTCGCCAGCCCCGCCTGCCGGCAGGCGGCCTCCGTGTCCCGCCTGCTGACGGCGAGCAACGGACGCCCCCACGGCGCTCGCCACGGCCGCATGCCGGCGATCGACCGCGGCCCGGATCCGCGGGCCAGGCCGAGCAGGACGGTCTCGGCCTGGTCGTCCGCGGTGTGCCCGAGCAGTACCGGCGCATCGTCCAGGGCCTCGGACACGCTGGTGAGGGCTCCGTACCGGGCCCGCCGGGCGGCCGCCTCCGGACCACCACCCGCACCCAAGGTCACCGTGAGCACCCGGGCCTCGACGCAGCCCAGGCGCAGCAGCAGGCCGGCGCAGGCCCGCGCCCGGTCGGCCGAACCGGGTTGCAGGCCGTGGTCGACGGTCGCCCCGATCACCGGCCGACCGCCCGCTGCGGCAAGAACGCCGTGGGTCAGGGCCACCGAGTCGGCGCCACCCGAGCAGGCGACGACCAACGGACCGTCGGCACTGTGCGCGGCGAGCCAGTCGGCGCACGCCTCCTGCACCGTCCGGGTGGCCGTGCGCGGGCGGCCGGTCAGCCGTGCACCCGGCGGACCCAGACGGCGGGGTCGGCGATCTCCGCGCGGGTGGGCAGCGTCTCCGGCGACTGCCACACCGCGTTGAACCGCGCCATGCCGACCTCGTCCACCGCGCCGCGGACGAAGGCACCGCCGTTAACGTATTGCGCGAGCTTCATGTCCATGCCCAGCAGCGCCCGCAGCAGCCGGTCGATCGGCCCCGAGCCCTTGCGTCGACGCTCGGTGAAAGAGGTGCGGATGCTCGTCACGGACGGTACGACCGTTGGCCCGACGGCGTCCATGACGTAATCGGCGTGCCCCTCGAGCAGGCTCATCAGGGCCATCACCCGGTCGAACACGGCCCGCTGTTCGGGGGACTGGATGCTCTCCACCCAGGATAGTCGGTCACCGTCCCGCGCCTCCCCCTTGAGTGCGGCCACCGCGCGGCTCAGCATCCGACCCGGGTCGGTGTCTGCCTTGTCGGCGAAGTCGGCGACCAGCGACTGGAAATAGCCGCGCAACCAGGGCACCGCGGTGAACTGGAGGCGGTGGGTGCTCTCGTGCAGGCAGACCCAGAGCCGGAAGTCGGTGGGGTCGGCGCCCAGTTCGCGCTCGACCTTGACGATGTTGGGTGCCACCAGCAGCAGCCGACCGGGCCGCGCCGGGTCCCCGCCCAGCGGGTCGAACTGGCCGAGCACCTTGCCGGACAGAAAGCCCAGGATGAAGCCGACCTGCTGCCCGGCGACGCCACGGGTCAGCGACCCCACCTGGTGTCCGCCGGGCGCCGCGGCAAGCTTGGCCACCGCCGGCGCCGCCAACCGCTCCATGCCTTCTGCGGTGGCGGCGACCCACCCGGGCCGGTCCACCACGTCGGCGTCGTCGACCGGCAGGCCGTGCCCCAGTTCGGTCGTGTCGCGCACCACCAACTCGGCCCGGGCCGAAAACTCGCGCAGGTCCGCGACGAGACGCGCGGCCTGCTCTGGGGTGACGGCCGGCCCGGTCGGGGCCATCCGCCGGCCCGCCCGCACGGCGGCGGACCAGTCGATCGGTCCGACCGGATCGGGCACGGCGGAATCAAGCACGGCAGGATCAGGCATCGCGGGATCAGGTACCGCGGGATCAGGCACCGCGGGATCAGGCACCGCGGGATCAGGCACCGCGGGATCAGGCACGGCGGGATCAGACACAGCCACAGCCACGGAGCCCGGCGGCGAGTGAGTCGAGGGCGGACCGCGTGCCCGAGCCGACTCCGTTGGAGACGAAGGCGAAGACCAGGATCCGGTTGTCGACGTCGGGCACATACCCGGCCAGCGCGTAGGTGACCTCCAGCGACCCGGTCTTGGCCCGCACCCAACCGGCGCCGGCCTTGGATGCGTCGTCCTGGAACCGGTCGGTCAGGCTCCCGGAGACACCCGCCACCGGCAACCCGGTCAGCAGATTGCGCAGGGCCGGCGGCTCGCCCTTCACCGCGAGCGCGACCACCTGCCCCATCACCGACGGGGGTACCCGGTCCTTGGTGGACAGCCCGGACCCGTCGTACATCTCGATGCCGATCGTGTCGATCTTGAGATCCTCGAGGGCCTCGAGGGTCGCGGCCGATGCCCCGTCGAAGCTTGGTGGAGCGCCGCGGGCGATCGCGACCTGCCGGGCCAGCGCCTCGGCCAGCACGTTGTCCGAGTTCTCCAGCGCCTGGGCGAGCAGCACCGACATGGGCTGGGATGAGACCTGCCCGATCACCTCGGCGTCCTCGGGCGCGGTGCCGTCGACGATGGTCACGTCGGGCAGTCCGATCATTCGGGCCAGCGCCCTGCCCGCGGTGTTCGCCGGGTCGCCGGTGCGGATCGAGTTCTCGTTGGCCGGGTCCTCCCGATCGCCGTCCACCATCAGCGGCGACATTCGGGTGATGTAGCCCTGCGCACTCGCCGGGGTTCCCCGGATGTCGCCGGACTGCCATCCGTCGGCGAGGTCGGGCCCGCTCCAGTACTCGGTGTCCAGGACGATCCGTTTCACGTCGACCCCGCTGGCCCGGACCTGCGCGGCCAGATCGGACATCAGCGGGGCGCCCTTGTAGACCGTGTCCACGCCCTCGGCCCGGGCGGACAGGGTGACGTCACCGCCTCCGATCAGGACGATGTCGCCCTCCTGGTCGCCCTTGACCACCTGGGTGACGAACCGGCTCGTCGGGTCGACCGAGGTGAGCAGCGCGGTACCGGTGAGCAGCTTGGCGGTGGACGCGGGCAGTTGGGGTGCGCTGGCGTCCTGGTTCCAGAGCACGGTGCCGCTCTCGGGGTCGATGATGATCCCACTGAACTGGGCCAGGTCCGGATTCCCCAACTGAGCCGCGAGCTGGGCCTCGATGCCGGCGGCGGTCGGCACCTTGTCGGACACGGCCATCGGCCCGATCTTCGGCGCCGGCGCCGTGACCGGCGGATCGACGACGTCGGTCGCGGTGGTCGTGGTGCTCGAGGAGGTGCCGGTCGACTCCCGGGTGCCGAAGTAGACAACGGCACCCACCGCGACCAGCGCGGCAACCACGGCGACGGCGATGATCCCGATCCGTCGGGACCTGGTCACTGGGGCCACTGATCTTCCTCCTGCGCGGTTCGGGCCGTCCGATCCTGGCGTCGGCCACATCGCTCATGTCGCCCACGTCACTGTCAGCGCGGCCGGCGACGCACCGCGAGCCCTTGTACCCGGTCCAGACTAGAGTCTGTTCAGTCCTGATCCGGGCCAGGCAACCGTGCACAGACCGGATGGGGGCTGATTCCCATTCAGTTCAGATGAGGACCGCGGCTGCCGTCCTGACGTGCGAAAGGTGACACTCGTGGAGTTCGACGTGACCATCGAGATCCCCAAGGGCAGCCGCAACAAATACGAGGTGGACCATCATTCGGGGCGGATCCGGCTGGACCGGACCCTGTTCACCGCCACCCAGTACCCGGCCGACTACGGCTTCATCGACGACACGCTGGGCCAGGACGGCGACCCATTGGACGCGTTGGTCCTGCTGTCGGAGGCCACCTTTCCGGGTTGCCTGGTGACCGCGCGGGCGATCGGGATGTTCCGGATGACCGACGAGGCGGGCCCGGACGACAAGGTGCTCTGCGTGTCGGCGAATGATCCGCGGCAGTCGCACCTGCAGGACATCGGCGACCTGAGCATCTTCGAGAAGCTGGAGATCCAGCACTTCTTCGAGGTCTACAAGGACCTGGAGCCGGGCAAGAGCGTGGACGGCGCGAACTGGGTCGGTCGTAAGGAGGCCGAGGAGGAGATCAGGGTGTCCTACGACCGGGAAAAAAAGCACCTGGCGGCCGAACACGCGATCGCCACCGGCGACGGGCACACGCACCGCGCTCAGGACTGACCGGTCGAAACCCCGAGGGGGCGGCTTGCTCCGCCCTCCGGGCTTCCCGCCCCGCCGACTACCAGCGGCCGCCGCGCTGCACTTCACGCAGCCGGGGTCGCACATCCAGCAGGTAGACCAGGCTGCCGGTGAGGCCGGCCAGCCACAACAGGCTCTGCGGCGCGAACGCCCCGCCCACGAAACCCAATCCAAGCGCAACCGCACATGCCGCGGTGATGCCGGCCCAGGTGCCCTTGGTCTGCTTGTCTGCGGCCGCGAACGCGTCGGAACGCCTGCTGACCGCGTCGACCACGGCGAAGACACCCACTCCGGCGCCGGCGACAGCCAGAATGAAGTTCACGACGATGATCACGGGGAGGACCAAATCCACCCGTCAAGGGTACGTGTGATCCGGCGGCGATCCACACCCATTGCCCAGAACGAGACGACCGGCACGCCGGGGCGGCGGGCCGGTCGGCG
>DATDBV010000051.1:0-3346 GCA_036524715.1 Nakamurella sp.
GCTCGGCCTCCATGGTCTCCAGCGTCGCGACGGCCGCCTCGTCGCCCGCCTCCCGGGCAAGCTCGAGCAGGCGGGGCCACAGCGCCTCGTCCTCCACGGTGTGATGATGCTCGAGGATCATCGCGAACTTCGCCCACCGGGTCCGCAACGCCTGCCATCGAGCCCGGTCGCCGACCGGTGTGCCGGCCGACGCGGCGAATTCGTCCAGGTCTCGGCGGAACCCGAAATGCATCACGTACATCGTGCTCAGGTCGATGGGACCGTCCGGTGCCGCGGCCTGTCCGGGGAGCTGCAGTTGAGCTGTCATGCTGCAGACGATGCGCCGGACCGCTGGAGCGTGACTGGTGTCCGACTGGGGACCAAAGCGCCACACTAGGCTTGGCTGCATGCTCCAACGGATCGACCTGCGCGCCGGGCTGCCCCGCGTGCTCGGTGACGTGCTGCCCCGGGCCGCCGTCGACATCGGCGCCGCGACGGCCACCGTCGTGCCCATCATCGACGACGTTCGGGCCCGCGGCGCCGACGCCGTGCTGGACGCGGCGCAGCGGTTCGACGGGGTGCGGCCGGCTTCGCTGCGGGTTCCGACGCGGGTGATCGAGGAGGCGGCCGACGCACTGACCGGGCCGGTCCGTGACGCGCTGGTCGAGGCGATCGCCCGGGCCCGGGCCGGGCATGAGGCGCAGTTGCCGGCCGAGGCCGTCACCACGCTGGCGACCGGCGGCGTGGTGCGGCAGCGCTGGGTCCCGGTGTGGCGGGTCGGCCTGTATGTGCCGGGCGGTCGCGCGCTGTACCCGTCCAGCGTGGTGATGAACGTGGTCCCCGCGCAGGTCGCCGGGGTCGACGCGATCGCCGTCACCTCGCCGCCGCAGAAGGACAACGACGGCTGGCCCGACCGCAACGTGCTCGCCGCGTGCGCGCTGCTCGGCATCGACGAGGTCTACGCGGCCGGCGGCGCGCAGGGGATCGCCATGCTTGCCCTGCTGGCCGACGTCGACGTCATCACCGGGCCCGGCAACGTGTACGTCACCGCGGCCAAGCGGCTGCTGCGCGGCGTCGTCGGCATCGACTCGGAGGCCGGGCCGACCGAGATCGCCATCGTCGCCGACGAGACCGCCGACCCCGAGTTCGTCGCCGCCGACCTGATCTCGCAGGCCGAGCACGACCCGCTGGCCGCGTCCGTGCTGATCACCACCTCTCCCGAACTGGCCGATGCGGTCGATGCCGCGTTGCCGGCCCGGGTCGCCGCGACCAAGCACACCGAGCGGATCACCGAGGCGCTGACCGGGCCGCAGTCGGGCGTGGTGCTCGTCGCCTCGCTTGACGACGCGCTCGCCGTCGCCGATGCCTATGCCGCGGAGCACCTGGAGATCCAGACCCGTGACGCCGCCGCCGTCGCCGCCCGGGTGCGCAACGCCGGCGCGGTGTTCGTCGGGTCCTACTCGCCGGTGTCGCTGGGCGACTACTGTGCCGGGTCCAATCACGTGCTGCCCACCGGTGGATCGGCCCGGTTCTCCGCGGGGCTGGCCGCGACCACGTTCCTGCGCCAGCAGCAGGTCATCGACTACACCGCCGACGCGCTGCGCGAGGTCGCGCCGCACGTCGCCGCCCTGTCGGCCGCCGAGGATCTGCCCGCGCACGGTGAAGCGGTCGCTGTGAGGTTCGGATCGTGAACGAAGTGACCCTGGCCGACCTGCCATTGCGCGAGGACCTGGTCGGCAAGTCGCCCTACGGTGCTCCGCAGCTGGACGTGCCGGTGCGGGTGAACACCAACGAGAACCCGTACCCGCCGTCGGACGCGCTGGTCGCCGACCTGGCCGCGTCGGTCGCCGCCGCCGCGGTCGACCTGAACCGGTACCCGGACCGGGACGCCGTCGCGCTGCGCTCCTCGCTGGCCGACTACCTGTCCCGGTCCACCGGGGTGACGCTGACCAGCGCGAACGTGTGGGCGGCCAACGGATCCAACGAGATCCTGCTGCAGCTGCTGCAGGCGTTCGCCGGCCCCGGCCGGAGCGCACTGGGTTTCGAACCGTCGTACTCGATGCACCCGATCATCGCCTCCGGCACCCGCACCACCTGGCTGTCGTGCCCACGGCGGCCCGACTTCACCGTCGACACGTCAGCGGCCGTCGAGCTGGTGCAGGCGCGACGCCCGGACGTGCTGTTCGTCACCAGCCCGAACAACCCCACCGGCGGGTCGTTGCCGCCGGCTGACGTGGCTCGGCTGGCGCAGGTGACGCCGGGCATCGTGGTGCTGGACGAGGCCTACGCCGAGTTCTCGTCCCGTCCGTCGGCCATCGCGTTGATCAACGAGTTCCCGGCGAAGCTGGTCGTGGTCCGCACCATGTCCAAGGCCTTCGCGTTCGCCGGCGGCCGGCTGGGCTACCTGGCCGCGGCACCGGCCGTCATCGACGCGTTGTTGCTGGTCCGGCTGCCCTATCACCTGTCCACCCTCACCCAGGCGGCCGCGCTGGCCGCGCTCCGGCACGCCGACGACACGCTCGCGTCGGTCGCCCATCTGGTCGCTGAACGCAACCGGGTCGCCACCGCGCTGGCCGAACTGGGCCTGAAGGTGATCGAGTCCGACGCCAACTTCCTGCTGTTCGGTGAGTTCGTCGACGCCAAGGCGACCTGGCAGCAGTACCTGGACGCGGGGGTGCTGGTGCGGGATGTGGGCATTCGCGGCTACCTGCGGACCACCATCGGCACCGACGCCGAGAACGATGTGCTGATCAAGGTGTCCCGATCGTTGAAGGAGAACTGATGGGCCGGCGGGCGCGCATCGAGCGCACCACGAGCGAGTCGAGCGTGCTGGTCGACCTGGACCTGGACGGGACCGGGCAGGTGGAGATTTCCACCGGCGTGCGGTTCTACGACCACATGCTGATCTCGTTCGGGGTGCACGGCAGCTTCGACCTGACCGTCCGGTCCGTCGGCGACGTCGACATCGACGCGCACCACACCGTCGAGGACACCGCGATCGTGCTCGGCCAGGCAATCGGCCAGGCGGTCGGTGACAAGAAGGGCATCCGGCGCTTCGGTGACGCCTTCGTGCCGATGGACGAGACCCTCGCGCACGCGGCCGTCGACCTGTCCGGCCGCCCGTACAGCGTGCATGTGGAGCCGGAGAGCGTGTCCGGGTTCGTCGTCGGCAACAACTATCCGGTCGTGCTCAACACCCACGTCTTCGACTCGCTGGCCTTCCATGCCCGGATGAACCTGCACGTGCGGGTGCTCTACGGGCGGGATCCGCACCACATCTGCGAGGCCCAGTACAAGGCGATCGCCCGGGCGCTCCGGCAGGCGGTGGAACCGGACCCGCGGGTGCAGGGCATCCCGTCCACCAAGG
>DATDBV010000052.1:0-10989 GCA_036524715.1 Nakamurella sp.
GAGGCTCCGCTACGGAGGAACCGGATTGTTCAACTGTTCCAACCGACAGCGTCGAATTGCACCGCCAATGACGCCCGGTTGTCACGACGAGTGGTCAACGTGACGGACGACCGGTCGAGCAATCCGCAATCACCCGGATATTCTGTCCGCTCGGCGTAGTGCTGTCGCTGGATGATCTGGTCGTGGTCGGCGGCGCCTTGATCTACCCACCGGTCCACCCACGGTCTACCCCAGGTCTACCCCGACGCGTTCGACGACCGTCCCTGGCTGACCCTGCGCGAGCTGACGGAACGGGTCGAGTTGTTCCGGGGACGCGGCAAGGGTGCCGCGAGCCGGGCGGTCGGGCTGATCCGCCCCGGGGTCGATTCCCGCCCGGAGACACTTTTGCGTCTGGCGATCGTGGCCGCGGGGCTGCCCGAACCAGAGGTGAACGTCACGATCCTCGGACCCGGTGGAAGGCGGCTCGGCCGGCCCGATCTGGTCTATCGGCGCTGGCGTGTCATCGTCGAGAACGACGGCGACTCAATCGCACCGACAACAGGCAGTTCGACAAGGACGTCCAACGGCTGGAGCGCTTCGCGGCCCACGGGCTGAACGGTCCTGCGGATCACCGGCCGGGCGTTCTTCGGCGACCGGTCGGCCTGCCTGGTGGGTCGAGCATGCGCTGGTGTCGGCGGGCCGGTCCCCTGCCGCGAGGACCTGATCGAGGGCGGGGTTTCGGCGCTTCGCATCGACCCGGAAGGGCCGGAACTCCTCCCTCGATCATCGGCCTGACCCAGCGATAGAAACACGGCACGGATTCCCGCCGCACGGCCGGGCGCCGGTCGGGGCCCACGCGTCGTGGCTCGGGGAATAGCGGCGAGCCGCTGCAGACCACGCGCTCGAATCATCGTCCGATCCCTCCGGTGTCCGGTGTGAGGCCTTCCTGGGCCATGATCGTGAAGCGGATCTCCGTCGTGATCAACTCGGAGGATGCCGTCGTGCCCAGGTTCTCGGGTTGGCTCGCTTGGGTGGTGCCGGCCGCCAACGTCTGGAGTTGCGTCAGGTACCTGTGCAGCCACGCCAGCCGGGTCAGCAGGGCATTCCACCTGTCGGTGCCGACATCAGCGGCATTCGTCGGCAGCTGATCCGTCGAGTTCCTGGCCGTCTCCCGTCGTTGATTCCGCAGGTCGAGGGCACCCCGAGCGATCCCGACGAGATCGAGCTCGACGTCGCATCGAAGGTTGTGCCGGTCCAGAAAGTCCGAGCGCCAGGTGGCGCTACGGGTGATGGATCCGGCGATCGCCTTGGCAACGATGACGAGCCGTGCCTCGTCCGCCCGGTGACCACACGTCAGTTCGTCGTCGAGGCTGTTCCGCAGGAGCTGCAAGTTAACCCGCTCCCTGGCCTTACGGCCGAGTCTGAAGCGCACGTGCCACGGCTGGTAGCCGGCATGATCCGCCATCTGGATCTCGATGAGAAGGGCAGCGCCGCACAGTGCGATGCCCGCCGCCAGCAGGAGCGCTTGCATGAGCGGACCACGCTCCGGGTCTTCGCCTTCTGCGGCCACCGCCTCCGGAGTTCTGCGGGTCTTCTTTGTGAACACGGGCTCGTCGCCGGGGAACAGTTGCAGCCATTTCGCGTCGGGATCGATGTCGACCAGGATGGCCTTGACGAACAGGCTGGCGGGGATGGCCAGGGCGGCGCCGATCGGGCCGAGGATGTAGGCCCAGACGAATCTGGGTTGCAGCACCGATTGGATGATGAAGTTCAGGACGCAATAGACGACGATCACGGTGATCATCAGCGTGGGTCCGCCGACCAGCAGTCCGAGGATCGCCGGGGGATCATCCCGATGAGGAACCCGATGTTGGGCAAGCAGTTGGTGACGAAGGCCAGCAGCGCCCACCCTGCGGCGGCGGGGATGTCGGGGATGACCAGAACGGCGCCGTCCAGGACGGCGACGATGCCGCCGAAGACGGTGGCGAGGCCGAAGTACTTGGGGGTGCCGGCGGCGAAGACGGCCGCCCAGGATCGGTCCGCGGCCGGGCCGCCGGCTGACCATTCGTCGCCGAAGATCGCCGGGTCGACGGCCAGGAAGATCAGCAGCACGATGACGAACAGCACGGAGGACAGCACGTTCCCGATGCTGCCCAGAATCCCGCCGACCAGGGCCGCCGCAAGGTTGCCCTTGTCGAGACTGCGGAATATGTTCTCGATATCGGCCTGGTTGACCCCCGGGCCGGCCAGCCAGGACTTGACCCCGGTCAGATCAGAGTGTCCTGGATCTGGCCGGCGTACTGGGGTATCAGCGCGGCGAGCTGGGCGAGGCCGATGACGGCGGCGACCAACAGCCCGGTCACGATCGCGATCACCGCGAGCAGGCGACCGGGGTGGCCAGTCAAGCGGGGTGCGCCGCGACGGATGATCCAGCCGCGTAGCGGGTTCGATGATGGTCAGGACAAGCGCAGGAACACCGGTCCGATGATCTGGGGGATGGCGCGGCATCCCGGCGACCACGACCACGGCGGCGGCCACCACCCCGACGATGATGATCAGGCTGCGAGGCAGCCCGCTCTGATCTGATCGGTCACTTGGCTGATGTCGTCGAACAACCGGAAACCCGGGAGCGGATCCTGGGTCAGATTGCGATCGATTCCGACCTTCAAGCATTGCAGAAGCGTGGCCGGGTCGGGTGTGTCGGTGGGATCCCAGATCTCGGCGACGGCGGCGTCCAACTGCAATCGCCGGGTCACCGCCAGGGCGGTTCGTTGCGGACACGGTCACCTCGGCCGCCAATCGCTGCTCGCCGGCGGCAACTGCAACGGCGACGTCCCGATGCTCGACTTCAGCCAGCACACCGACGAGCCATACCTACGGCTGCTCATCCTGCACGACGACCCCGATCGCGAGTTCGCCTACACCACCGGCGCCGAACATGCGCTCGACCAGGCCAACCGCGACCACGGCGAACGAGCACAGAAGGACTCCTCTTGGGTGACCGGTGTTCTGGGTCAGCGCACCACTTCGGGGATGTGGTCGAGCGCATGGAGCACATGGGCGGCCGCGTCGGTCAACGTTGTTCCCTTCGGCGGCGCGAACTTCTCGGCAGCCAGCGCGCTCTCGACGGTGGCAAGTCGTTGCTGATAGGTCTGGCTCATCGGGATCTCCTTGGTGATGTGATCGTGCCGGGTCGTGCTCGGTCCGGGAAGTCGGCCGGATGTGGTGGTGCGGAGTCAGCCGGCGTCCCGGCGGTCATGGCCACCCTCGGTGTCCCACCGGCCGAGGCCGGCGGCGTCGCCGTCGTCGATCCGGGCGTGCGCGCCGGCTTTCGCGGAGGTGCCACCGGTCGGCCGACCAGGTTCCGATCGTTCGGAACGGGGTTCGCGGTGCAGCAGATCGTCGATGTTCTCCTGGTTGCCAGTCGCCCCTGCGCGCCGCAGCGTTTCCGCTGCCCCGTCGGGCTCTGCGGTGGGTGGGATCACCAGCAGTGTGCGGACCCGTCGGCCCGCGCCCATGACATGGACGGCATCGGCCGGGCGGCGTCCCCGGAAGCCGTCCAGCCGGATGCGCCGTCCACCGGCCGTGATCCGGCGGGCCGCGGGCGCCCAGGCCGCAATGTCGTAGGACACCCGGTCCACGGGACCCCAGCGATCTGCCAGTTGGGCGACGAGGGCGGGGATTTGGGCAACCAGGTCGGATGAGTCAGGCCACCAGGCCCCGTCGACGTACCCCGAGGTCGACTCCGTGGGCTTGACCGACAGCCGGGCTCCGGGCTCCGTCGCGGCGAGGAGATTGGTGGGATGTCCCGATTTTTCGGCCATTGTCGGCGTTCCCGTCCCCAGCCCGATGATGGGCCAGGATTTCGGTAGTTCGTGGGGAACGAGGTCGGTTTGACCACCGACGAGCGAGATACTCCCAACAATTTACAGTGTACTCTTGTCCGGCGTGGCCCGGCGGTGCCTGGGCCGACTGTGGGCATGGCACATGGTGGAGCGCAGCGGCGTGACCGCGACGGAGCGGGCCGGCCCCGAAATGCCCGGCACCGCGACAGGCTGGGGCAGCCGCTGCGGACGGTTCCCCCGATTCCGGTCCTCAGACCGAGGGCGAGATCCGATCACCGGAGCAGACCCTCGAGCTGGTGCAGGGTCTCCGTGCGGTCGATCGCCCTGCGAGACGCGACGACTGAACCCCCAGTCGACTCGGTGGTGAACGACGAGCTTGCCTAGGAAAGTCGTTGCGGCATTGTGGAAATGGTCACCAAGTACCCCCGCAAGGCTCGACGAGGTCGACAAGCCTTGTCGTGGTGGAGAAGTGATACCCGCCAGGGTGTAGCGAGATCGGACGCGGTGTCCATGGTCCGTTCGTCGGGCTCGGCGTCATTCTTGGCCAGGCGATCCGGGTGGGCCGATCCCACCGGGCCCCGGAAAGCGATCGCGGGATCAACGGCCGGCGAACAGGACAGAACCGTCCGGCCGCCGGCGACGTGCGGCGAAAGTCAGCGTGTGCTGTGCCCGTTCCGTTGACAACGCGACGGCTGTTGCTGCGCGGATGGCAAGTCGATGACGCCGATGAGGCAGTCACGATCTTCGGCCGGGCCGAGGTCACCCGGTGGCTCGGCCCCGCGGTGGATTCGGTGTCGGACCTGGCTGCGATGCGTCGGCTCCTGCGGCAGTGGATCGCTGAGGACGCCCGCATCCCGAGTCCTGGGGGCACGGGTGTGCCACCGAGGACACCCGGGCAGTCGCGGCATGGGCGTTTAGTCAGTCCGTCGGCGAGTTGTCATCGTGGTTCGACCTGGGAATGCTCGAGCGGTGGCAACGGCCCGTCGGAATGGAATGACGTGGTGGGGGAGACCGAAAGCACTGGGGATTGAGGATGCAGGTCTACCGGCTCCGCCCGGCGGATCTCGACCGATCGGCGGAACAGGGCGACCTGCCGGGGCTCGCAAGCCGTGTAGCTGGTCGCGGCGGGCGATGCAACATGTGCCCGCAACTCGTGACCGTCGCCGAGCGGGTAAGGAGACATGCGTTACATGCAAGCTCACCTCACGTCGGCCCGGTAGACTGATGATCGAAGCGTCGCCCGAGACGCTGGGTCGTCTGGATCGAGAGCTCTCGATGGCGGCGGCGGCCCGAGAAGTGCCGCCCACGGCAGCCCGATCGCCGTGTCGACGATTGCCTGGTACCCACGCTGCCGGCGGTCCTGATCATCGCGTGAAGACCGCTGCTCAGGATCTGGCCGGCGGCCGCTTGGGAAGGCGTCGCTCCAATGGCTCTGCGTTTCGGTTTTATCAGCACCTTTCCGCCGACCCAGTGCGGTCTGGCTACGTTCACCTCCTCGTTGATGGGCGCCCTCACGGCCGGGGGGATCGACGACGGTCGGGTCGCCCGACTGCTGGAGGCGCCGCAGCCGCGCAGCGGTCCCGAGTACGTGACGGATGTCATCGCCGGCGACCCCCTCACGTCGGCGCGTTCGGTGGACCGTCTCAATGGGTGCGACGTGGTCATCGTGCAGCACGAATTCGGCATCTATGGCGGCCCCGACGGCGATGGGGTGCTCGTGCTGTTGGCGGGCCTCACGGTGCCGACCATCGTGGTGCTGCACACCGTCCTGACCGAGCCGACGACCCACCAGCGGGAGGTGTTGGAGGCGGTGGTCGCGGCCGCCGGTGCCGTCGTGACCATGACGTACACGGCCCGCCGCCGACTCCTGGCCGGATACCAGGTGGACGCGGACAAGGTTCGGGTCGTCGCCCATGGCGCTCCGGAACCGCCCCGTTCCGCTTCGGACCAGACCGCCACGATCCGCGGCGAGCGGCCAACGGTGCTGACCTGGGGTCTGTTGGGTCCCGGCAAGGGCATCGAGTGGGGAATCGAAGCGATGGCGCTGTTGCAGGATCGCCGCCCGACTCCGCGTTACCTCGTGGCGGGCCAGACCCACCCGAAGGTGGTGGCCAGGGAGGGCGAGACGTACCGCACGACTCTCCAGCGCCGAATCGAAGATCTGTCGCTCACCGGCTCGGTCCGCCTGGATGGGCGGTACCTCGACGATCCGTCGCTCGCCGCCCTGGTGGCCTCGGCGGATGTGATCCTGCTTCCCTACGATTCGACCGAACAGGTCACGTCCGGGGTGTTGATCGAAGCGGTGGCCGCGGGCAAGCCCGTCGTCGCCACGCGATTCCCGCATGCCATCGAGCTGCTGTCGGACGGCGCCGGCATCGTGGTGCCGCATCGAGACCCGGTCTCGATCGCGGAGGCGCTACGCAGGGTGATCAGCAGCGACGAGGTTGCCGCGGCCATGTCCCGGGCGGCGTCGGTCGCGGCTCCCGGACTACGCTGGTCGGCGGTCGCCGACCAGTACCGGTGCCTGGCCACGCGGCTGATCGCGGACGCCGACGAGGTGGCAGCGTGAGCGCAGGGTGGGCGGGAGGGCCCAATCGCAGCGCGAGCCATCGACACAGTCGCTGGCGCCGCGTCCGGGTGGCCGAGCTCGCGAGGCGATCCGGCGAGGCGGCAGCGTGAGTCCCTTCGACATCGAGCCCGGTGACGCGCATCCGCGACCCGACCCGACCCGGCCGGTGTTCGACCACCTCGATGCGCTCACCGATGATCGCGGGCTGTTCGAGCATGCGCTGCACGCGAATCCGCGGATCGAGCACGGCTATTGTGTCGACGACGCCGCGCGTGGCCTGGTCGTCACCTCCCGGGAGCCGAATCCAGGCCCGGTGGTACAGCGCCTGCACCACCGCTACCTGTCCTTCGTGCTCGACGCCCTGAGCGGCGACGGGACATGCCACAACCGCATGGACTCCGGTGGCCGTTGGTCCGACGAGCCCGGACTCGGTGACTGGTGGGGCCGAGCACTGTGGGGTCTGGGTGTCGCGGCGGCGCTGTCACCAGCGACGGGCCAGCGGGCCAGGGCGCTGACCGGATTCCGGGTCGCCGCCCAGCAACGTTCGCCGCACACCCGGGCGTCGGCCTTCGCCGCCCTCGGCGCCGGGGAACTGCTCCGGTCCCGTCCGGCCGAGCCGGCGGCACTCGCGTTGCTCGACCATGTCGTCGGCACGCTCGGCCGGCAGCCGTCGACCGGTGCATGGCCGTGGCCGGAACCGCGGCTCAGCTACGCCAACGCGACCCTCGCCGAGGCCCTCATGGTGGCCGGGGAAGCGTTGGCCGATGAGGCCGTCCTGGCTCGCGGTCTTGAGCTGCTGACGTTCCTGATGCGGGTGGAGGTCCACCAGACCCACCTGTCCGTGACGCCGGTGGGCGGTCGCGGTCCGGGTGATCGAGGACCTGGTTTCGACCAGCAGCCGATCGAGGTGGCGGCGATCGCCGACGCCTGCGCGGCCGCCTACCGGATCACCGCCGACCCACGCTGGCTGACCGGCGTCGACCTCGCATGTCGGTGGTTTCTCGGCGAGAACGATGCCATGACAGTCATGTTCGACCCGGCCACCGGCGCCGGCTATGACGGCCTGGAACGCGCTGGCCGCAACGACAACCAGGGCGCGGAATCCACGTTGGCCATGCTTTCGACCGCGCAGCAGGCGCGCCGGATCCACGAGCTTCGGTGAACCCGGCTCTCGCGCACCGCACGCCTGCTCATCTCGAACCCGATCCGTCGCGCGTGGTCGCCCGGCTGTTCCTGCCCGGCGAGCAGGCGCACCAGGAGCGCTCGCGGGTGGGTGGCATCGCCGACCGGGTGCTCGCCCTTGACGAGGCCGACGTGGAGCGCCTGGCGGCGGAGCTCACTCGCGGGTTCGGCGCACGGCATCGTGACTTCTCGGCCGTGCTGATCGCCAACGCCTCCATCGTCGCCGCCCGAGTCGGCGACGCATGCCTGACCGCTGCCCGCCGGTTGGTCCTCGGTGCCAGCGTGACGGCCGAGTACGCCACCGAGTCCGCCGCGCTGTGCAACCCGAGCGCCGTCGAGCATCCCGATCAGTCGGGGCTCGGGGCGGGGCAGCTGCGGGTGGCGGTCAGTCTGCGCGCCATCGGGGAGGGGCACATCTCTTCGATCTCGTTCTGCGAGGCGGTCATCGGGCCGGGGCCCCGGTGGTCCTTCATCGACCGGGAACTGCCGATCGTGGCCGGCGAGACGGCGCCGGCCCGGTGGAGCAACGGCCAACTGCGCGCCGTGCTGGCCGATCACGGTGCCATCGACGAACTCGGCAACACGTTGCTCCACGACCTGCCGGAGCACTTCGACGTAGTGGATCTCGAACGAGTGCTGGCCCACGCCCCGGGCGACCTGCTGACCCGCCTCGGCGGACCGGCCACGATCGACCTGGTGCGGCGTGTCGTCTCCTCGGCGTACCGGGTGGACTTTCCCGCGGACACCGCACTGGCCCAGCGGGTCCTTCGGCCCAGCGCCGCCGAGGAGAGCGACGGCATGGAAGACGCCCGGTTCACCCGATTCGTCGACGAGGACGGCGCGGTGGAGTACCGGGCGACGTACACCGCCTACGACGGCCACCAGATCGCCCCGCGTCTCATGCTCAGCCCGGACCTGCGTCAGTTCCGCACCTACCGGCTGGCCGGGCCGGCCGCCCGGAACAAGGGCATGGCCCTGTTCCCCCGGCCGGTGAACGGCAGACATCTGGCGCTGTGCCGCACCGACGGCGAGAACATCAGCCTGGCGAGCTCCCCGGACGGCTTTCTTTGGTCCGCACCATCCTTGGTCTACGAGCCCACCAGCGCATGGGAGGTGATGCAGGTGGGGAACTGCGGCCCACCCATCGAGACCGCTCGCGGATGGCTCGTCCTCACCCACGGGGTGGGACCCATGCGCACCTACGCCATCGGCGCGATCCTGCTCGACCTGGCCGATCCCGGACGGGTGCTCGGGTCGCTGGCCCGCCCGCTGCTGGAGCCGGACGTGAGCGAGCGGGACGGGTACGTGCCGAACGTCGTCTACTCCTGCGGCGGTGTGCTGCACGACGGCCGGTTGTGGCTGCCCTACGGCATTGACGACTCGCGGATCGGCGTGGCCTGGGTGGATCTCGACCAACTGCTCGACGAACTCCTCGCCCGGGGACGGCCGTCGCCGTGAGGGCGAAACCGCCTGGCCGGCCAGGACGCGCTCACCTTGGCCCTGACAGCAGACGCTCGTAGACAAGTAGGTAGTCCGACACCATCCGGGCCGCGGAGAACCGTTCGCGGGCGCGGGTGGTGACCCCGGCCCGGTCCAGCCGCGCTGCGGCGGACACCGCGCCGACGGCGGAGTCGACATCGTCCGCGAGGTATCCGGTCACTCCCTCGTCGATCACCTCGGGCATCGAACCGCGGCGAAAGGCGACCACCGGCGTGCCGCAGGCCATCGACTCCACCACAGACAGGCCGAAGGGTTCGTCAAAGGCGATGGGGTGAACGAGGACCGCCGCCCGGCCGAGCACCTCGGCCCGCCGGCCCGGTCCGACCGAGCCGAGGAAGGCGACCCGGTCGCCGTCGACGTGCGGCCGGACCTGTTCCACGAAATATCTTTCGTCCTGGACGATCCCGCAGATGACCAATCGTCGGCCGGTGGCCCTGGCGATCGAAATGGCGTCCGCGGTGCCCTTGTCGGGATGAATCCGGCCGAACACTACAAGGTCTTCACTCGCATCGGATCGGTACGGCAGCGTCTCGAAATCCACCCCGTGATAAACGGTCGCGACGTAGTCCAGGTCCGGTGACCGGTCCGACTCCGAGATGGCCACGTAGGACGAGGCCGACCGGCGGTAGGCAGGCAGGATGCCTGGTCCGGAGAACCCGTGGATGGTCGTGACCATCGGCGCGTGAGCGTGCCGGTCGAAGGCGAGCGGGAGCCAGTCCAGCTGATTGTGCACGAGGTCGAATTCGCCGGATCGGGCGAGCGCATGGGAGACGTGCAGGGCCTCCCATACCCGGCCGTCCGATGCCGGATCCTCGGCATATCCGTGCGGGCACACACCGTCCAACGACGCGGTGGTCACCGAATCGAGGGTGGCGAACAGGGTGACATCGACCCCGGCGGCCACCAGCCCCTCGGTCAGCAGGCTGGTCACCTGCTCCCAGGGCCCGTAGTGGCGGGGCGGGGTACGCCAGGCCACCGGCGCCAGCATCGCGATTCTCATGAGGACATCGACGCTACGCCGTGACCCGTTCCCATTTGCTCTCCTCGGTGACCTGCTGTTTGTTGCTGACATTCACTCCTGCTCGCTCAGGTCCTGATCCGGACTCAGCAAGACACCATGACCATTGATCCCACCAGTCCCACCAGTCACACACGTCACACCACGTCGACGACCAGCTCGAACAGAAAGATCAACTTCGGCTACGTGGCATTGCGGGTCGACCCTCAGGATGCCGCACCGATCCGCCGTCCTGACGGCGTGTAGTACCCGCGACGGCGGCGGCCGACCACGACCACATGCTCGATCTGTTGCGATGTGCATGACGAAAGTTCGACGAGTGTCCATGGAACCTGTTCGTGCAAAAACGCGGGCCCAAGCAAGAGAAAGCTGAGTGCCGACCCAACGCGGACGTATCCATCCCGGACCCGTCGAAGGGTGTCAATGAGGAGGCGTGACCGGACCCTTCGGTCCCGGATCTGGAAGCTTCCTCGACCATCGTCGACTCCGTGACCCGAGCGGTCCGCACCGTAGACGAACTCGCCACCCTGCCCCAGCTGGTCGACGAGATCGAGGTCGCCGGGGCGATCAGATCCTCGTTCACCGCGCGGTCCACTTGGCCCGCCGGTCAGTTCGCCGATTCGCCGAACGGGGTGAACCAGTCCTGTGGCCGCAGATAAGGCCCGATCCGCATGAATGCGTTGAATCCGCTGGCCGGGTCTTCGATGCCGTCCAGCTCGGGTGAGTAGAGCATGAGGAAGTCGTGATCCTGGAATAGGTCTTCTCGTAGGTCGTCCCAGTTGAAGTCATCGCGGCTTGCGGCGAGTTCTTCGATCGCCTCCCACACGGTCGGCCACGCCTCACGGTCCTGTTCGAACGCCTCCGCCAGCTCGATCATGAACCACAGCGCCATCTCC
>DATDBV010000053.1:0-24092 GCA_036524715.1 Nakamurella sp.
CGCTCGCTTCGCTCGCCCGACGAAAGGCTTCGCCGTTTCGTCGGTGTCCGCTTCGCGGCCAGGAAGTGTCAAGAAGTACGCATGCGGTCCACCTGAAGGATTGGGTGGGCGGAGGGGCTCGCCGCAGGCGGGTGTCTCTGAACTCGAAGGAAAGCGTCGGCGCCTCGGGGTTCACCCCGGGGCGACCGCCTCACCCGCGGTGGACGCACCACGCGCGGACCACGAAAGAAGGACATCGCGATGCCCACGCCCCCCAAGGGTCCCCGTCTCGGCGGGTCCCCGGCCCACGAGCGGCTGATCCTGGCCAACCTGGCCACCCAGCTGTTCGAGCACGGCAAGATCACCACCACCGAGACCAAGGCCAAGCGGCTCCGCCCGTACGCGGAGAAGCTGGTCACCAAGGCCAAGCAGGGCACCCTGCACGCCCGTCGTGAGGTGATGAAGGTCGTCCGCGACAAGGACGTGGTGCACCGGCTGTTCGCCGAGATCGGCCCGTCGTTCGAGACCCGAAACGGCGGATACACCCGGATCATCAAGACCGCGCCGCGCAAGGGCGACAACGCGCCGATGGCGATCATCGAGCTGGTCGGCGAGGAGACCGTGTCGTCTATCGCGACGCGGGTCGCCCGGTCCGCCGCCGGCCGCGGTGACCGCGCCGCCCGCGTCGCCGCGTCGGCCGCCGCGGGTGGTGCCGCGGCGGGTGCCGCCGATGGTGTGGCCGAGGACGCGCCAGATCGCGAGAGCGCGTCGGATCAGGTCGTCGAGGCCGGCGCCGAGGCGCCCGCCGAAGGTGCGGATGTCACTGCCGACGTCGCTGCGATCGCCGTCGACTCCGACGAGGACGCCGCCGATCGCGAAAGCGCGTCGGACCAGGTCGTGCAGGCCGCCACCGAGGCCCCGGCCGAGGGTGCCGACGACGAGTCGGCCAAGTAGCACACCGGGCAGCGACCCCGTGACGCACCGGCTCGACCGGATGCGACACGGGGTCGTTCCCGTCGGCAGCCGGTGATGACCCTGACCAGATTGCGGCTGGACCTCAGCTACGACGGCACCGACTTCGCGGGCTGGGCGATCCAGCCCGGGCTGCGCACCGTGGCCGGGGCGCTCACCGACGCCCTGCAGACGCTCCTCCGCGAGCCGGTGTGGCTGGTCGTGGCCGGGCGCACCGACGCCGGGGTGCACGCCACCGGGCAGGTCGCGCACGTCGACATAGCCGTCGCGGCCCTGCGTGCCCTGCGCCCTCGCGACATGCTGGGCGACCCGGACGGGGATCGAGCCGGGCGGCTCGGCCTGCTCCGGCGGCTGTCCGGGCTGCTGCCGCCCGACCTGCGGGTCCGGTCGGTCATTGCCGCCCCCATGGGGTTCGACGCTCGCTTCTCCGCGCTCCGCCGCCACTACCGGTACCGGATCGGCACCGCCGAATGGGGAGTGGAGCCGGCCGACCGCCGGTTCGTGCTCGCCCGTCGCCGCGCCCTTGATGTCGGCGCGATGACGCTGGCGGCGCGGGCGCTGGTCGGACTGCACGACTTTCATGCGTTCTGCCGCCCGCGGCAGGGCGCCACCACCATCCGCGACCTGCAGGAACTCACAGTGACCCGGGACGGCGATGAGGTGCGCATCGACGTCGTCGCCGACGCCTTCTGTCACTCGATGGTGCGTGCGCTGGTCGGCTCCCTGCTCGCCGTCGGCGAGTTCCGCCTGCCCGCGGAGCGGCCCGGTGAGCTGCTGGTCGCTCGGGAACGCACCTCGGCGTTCCCGGTCGTCGCGCCGCACGGCCTGTCCCTGGTCCGCGTGGACTACCCGCCGGACGGCGAGTTGGCCGACCGCGCGGCCGGGACCCGGGCGCTGCGCAGCCTGTGAGCGCGGCTCGTGAGGTGACCGAACGACCCCGATGAAATCTGCCGACTCCGGCGGGACGTCTTACTCTGCCCCGAGCGATTGCGAAATGGGGCCACGTGACGGATGAACGCAGCGAGTCCGAGTCCGGGTCCGACCTGGAGCGGGCGGGCACCGACCCGCCGCATCTGCCGTTGGACAGTGATCCGGAGGAGCCGGAGAGCGACCCCGACCTGCCCTTCGCCGACGAGAAGGATGAGCGTCCCGCGCCGGCTCCGTTCGGCGTCCGGGTCCGCCGGTCCGCCGGTGGCTGGGTCGCTTCGGTGCGCCCCAAGGCCAGGGACCTGCGGCCCGACGCCGTGGCCGGGGTGTCGAACGCGATCGCCTCGGTGCCGGACGGGATGGCGATGGCCCTGCTGGTAGGGGTGAACCCGGCCTACGGCCTGTACGCATCGTTCGCCGGGAAGATCGGCGGCGGGTTGTTCAGCAGCACGACGTTGATGGTGGTGACCACCACGACCGCCGCGTCACTGGCCGCCGGATCCGTGCTGGCGGACATGCCGGAGAGCAGCCGGAGCGGAGCGGTCATCGCGCTGACCCTCGTCGTCGGGCTGCTGCTGATCACGGTGGGGCTGCTGCGACTGGGCCGGTACATCCGATTCGTGTCCCGGTCGGTGATGGTCGGGTTCCTCACCGGCATCGCGGTCAACATCATCTTCGGCCAGCTGCCGGGCCTGCTAGGTGTCGATCCCGACCCCGGCGTTGCACTGCAGAAGGCCTACTTCGTTGCCCGGCACCTGAACGAGATCACCCTGTCGTCGGCCCTGGTCGGAGTGGGTGCGCTCGCGGCGATGCTCCTGCTGAGCCGGACCGGGATGAAGCTGTTCGCGACGCTGATCGCGGTGGTGGTGACCACCGCGGTGGTGGCGTTGGCGGATCTGCCCGAGGTCAGCACTGTCCTGACCATCGGGTCCATCCCCGTCGGGTTCCCGCCACTGGTCCTGCCGCCGTGGCGGGACCTGTTCAACTTCGACCTGCTCGCCGGCGCGGCGGCGATCGCGGCGATCATCCTGGTGCAGGGCGCGGGGGTCGCCGAGTCCGCGCCCAACCGGGACGGGACGCCTTCCTCGATGAATCGGGACTTCATCGGCCAGGGGGCCGGCAACGTCCTCTCAAGCCTGTTTCACGGCACCCCGGTGGGCGGGTCGGTCAGCACGACCGCCATCAACATGGCGGCGGGGGCGCGCAGCCGGTGGTCGACGATCTTCGGCGGCATCTGGATGCTGGTCATCCTGGTGGCGCTGGCGCGAGTGGTCGAGATGGTTCCGCTGCCCACGCTGGCCGCGGTGCTGATCTTCGCGGCCCTGATGACCCTCAAACCGACCGTGATCAAGGTCGTCTGGAAGACCAGCACCACCGGCAAGATCGCGATGACGGTGACCTTCCTGGCCACCCTCACCCTGCCGATCGCCGCCGCGGTCGCGGTCGGCGTGATCTGCTCGCTGGTGTTGCAGCTCAACAAGGAACAGATGGATTTCCATCTGGTCCGGCTGTTGCCGGTGGACGGACACTTCGTCGAAGCTCGGGCGCCGCGGGTGCTGCCGGACGCCGAGCCGGTCGTGCTGGATGTGTACGGCAGCCTGCTCTACGCCGGCGCCAAGACCCTGGGGGCGCGGCTGCCGGATGCCCACGGCGCCAGCCGTCCGGTGGTGATCCTGCGGCTGCGGGGCCGCGGATCGCTCGGTTCCACCTTCTTCGGCGTGGTCGCCGACTACGCCGACCAGCTCACCGCGGCCGGCGGGCGGCTGTACCTGTCCGGGGTCGACCGGCCGATGGTGCGCCGGTTCGAGCACAGCCAGCAGTCCGAGGTGCGCAAGAAGATCACGATCTTTCCGGCGACCGACGTACTCGGTCAGTCGACGATGGCGGCGGTTCTGGACGCGCGGGCGTGGCTGAACGAGCAGGCCGGATCCAGCTGACCGGGCTTTCGCGACCGCGAGCAGCAGCCCCAGCGTCGCAGGCTCGACCGCCCTCGGCGTGGTGTGCCTGGGGCCGGGCGTTGGGGTGGGTGCGGAACTTCGGGGCGTGTGGTGGGACTGGTTGTTCCGCAGGCGGGGTGCGTGGTGTGTGTGGGGCCGGTCGTTGGGGTGGGTGCGGAACATCGGGGCTGGCGGCGGGACCGGTTGTTCCGCACGGGCACACCTTCCGGGGATTTTGACCTTGGTCGCGACGTGGGGGTAGTCTGGACAGCCGTGTGCCGCGCGGCTGCGTGCGGTGGTGATAGCGTCTGCGCGTCGCCGCCGGAACGTCAGCCCGGGCCGGACGCCACCGGTTGCTGCCGGGGCCGTCAGGCCCGCGCAGTCGGCATCGAAGGGGGCAGCCGCTCCCGGACCTGAGCAACTGGACGACAACGAAGAGGCATCACCGTGCGCACGTACAGCCCCAAGCCTGGCGATGTGACCCACGACTGGCACGTCATCGACGCGACCGACGTCGTGCTTGGCCGCCTTGCCAGCCAGGTCGCGCGGCTGCTGCGTGGCAAGCACAAGCCGATCTACGCCCCGCATGCCGACACCGGCGACTTCGTGGTGATCGTCAACGCGTCCAAGGTCGCGGTCAGCGGCAACAAGCGGGACGCCAAGCTGCTCTACCGGCACTCGGGCTACCCGGGCGGTTTGCGCAGCCAGACCGTCGGCCAACTGCTGGACACCCGACCCGAGCGGCTGGTGGAGAAGGCGATCGTCGGGATGCTCCCGCACAACACGCTGGGTCGGTCCATGGCCAAGAAGCTGAAGGTCTACGCCGGCCCGGAGCATCCGCACGCCGCGCAGAAGCCCCAGCAGTACGAGATCACCCAGGTCGCGCAGTAACTCCTGGGTCCGCCCGCCCAGGTCCTACCGAGAACAGCGAGAGAGTCTGCACGTGAGCCAGAACCCCGAAACCGTCGTCGAGGAACTCGACTACGAGCTGCCCGACGAGGTTGTCGTCGAGTTCGACGAAACCGACGAGGATGCCGCCGACGCACCCGCGCCGGCGCCCGCGGTCGTCCCGGTGCCGGTGGATCGCCCGGTGCAGACCGTCGGCCGCCGCAAGGAGGCCGTCGTCCGCATCCGGCTGGTGCCGGGCACCGGTTCGTTCACGCTGAACGGCCGCACCCTGGACAGCTACTTCCCGAACAAGGTGCATCAGCAGCTGATCAAGGAGCCGCTGGTCACTGTCGAGAAGGTGGAGATCTACGACGTCCACGCCCGCCTGCACGGCGGCGGCGTCACCGGCCAGGCCGGTGCGCTGCGGCTGGCCATCGCCCGGGCCCTGGTCGAGTTGGACGAGACCGACCGGCCCCCGCTCAAGAAGGCCGGCTTCCTGACTCGCGACGCGCGGGCCACCGAGCGCAAGAAGTACGGGCTGAAGAAGGCCCGCAAGGCTCCCCAGTACTCGAAGCGCTGACCTCGTGCCGGGACGGTTGTTCGGCACCGACGGTGTCCGTGGGCTGGCCAACGCGGATCTGACTGCGGAACTGGCGTTGCGGCTGGCCACGGCCGCGGCCCAGGAGCTGGGCGGGTCGCCCGGCCCTGGGCCGTCGACCGGTCCGTTCCGATCTGCGGCGTCCACCCGCGCCCGGCCGAAGAGCCCCACCCGGCCGGTCGCCGTGGTGGGCCGCGACCCGCGGGCGAGCGGGGAGATGCTGGAGGCCGCGGTCGCCGCGGGGCTTGCGTCCGCCGGCGTCGACGTGCTGCTGCTCGGCGTGCTGCCCACCCCGGCCGTGGCATTCCTCACCGCCGACCTCGGCGCGGACCTGGGCCTGGTCATCTCCGCCTCGCACAACGCCATGCCGGACAACGGCATCAAGATCTTCGCCGCGGGCGGGCGCAAGCTCGACGACGCGATCGAGGACGCCATCGAGAAGCGGATGGACCGGCTGGCCCCGCTGCCCATCGGCGAGGGCGTCGGCCGGATCCGGCTGGCCGCCGACGCCGACCGGCGCTACCTGGACCACCTGCTGGTGGCGACGCCCAACCCGTTGCGCGGCCTGCGGGTCGTCGTCGACTGCGCGCACGGCGCCGCCTCGCAGCTGGCGCCCGAGGTCTATCGGCGGGCCGGTGCCGAGGTCATCGTCATCGGCGGTAGCCCGGACGGGCTGAACATCAACGCCGGCGTCGGGTCCACCTACCTGTCCGGGCTGCGGGACGCGGTGATCGCCGCAGGGGCGGATCTGGGCATCGCGCACGACGGCGACGCCGACCGATGCCTGGCTGTCGCCGCTGATGGCAGCGTGGTCGACGGGGACGTCATCCTCGCCCTGCTGGCGATCGCCCTGCGTGACCGGGCCCGGCTGGCCGGCGACACAGTGGTGGCCACGGTGATGGCCAACATCGGCTTCCACCGGGCCATGACGGCGGCCGGGATCGCCGTGCGCACCACCGCGGTCGGGGACCGGTACGTGCTGGAGGACATGAACGCCGGCGGCTACTCGCTGGGCGGCGAGCAGTCCGGTCATCTGATCCTGGCCGAGCACGCCACCACCGGCGACGGCCTGCTGACTGCCCTGCACCTGATGGCGATGGTCGCCGAGACCGGCCGGCCGCTGGCCGAACTGGCCTCCGTGGTGGTCCGGTACCCGCAGGTGCTGATCAACGTGCGAGTCGCGGACAAGGCCGCGGTGGCTGCGTCCGACGAGGTGCAGGCCGCGGTCGCCCAGGCATCGGCGGAACTCGGCGACGAGGGCCGGCTGCTGCTGCGCCCGTCTGGCACCGAGTCGCTGGTCCGGGTGATGGTCGAGGCCGGCACCGACGAGATCGCCCAGTCGGTCGCCGACCGCGTGGCCAAGGTCGTTGCCGCGGTCTGACGGCTGGCCCCGTCTGACGGCTGGCCCCGACTTCGCTGATCAATCCCGAGTTCGTGGGCCGGGTTCACCGAGGCTCGCCCGGATTTGATCAGCGAACCCCGCGGCCGGTCCCGACTTCAAGTGTCAGATGAGCGCGGCCGCGCCGATGTCGCCGGCGTCCAGTGGTGGGGTCAGGTCGGGATCGTTCGGGTCCAGCAACTTGGTGCCACTGACCTTGCTCTCCATCTGGTCGGCGAGCTGCGGCGCGTCGGTCAGGTGCCGGACGAAGAACGCCGAGGCCAGGATCCGGGTCGCGTGTTGCACGTTCTTGTCCGAGTCGGCGCCCAGGATGCCGTTCACGAAACTGGTGCCCTCGGCCAGGCCGAGGTGTCCGGTGCCCTTCACCCGCCGCAGTTGCACGGGCCCGCCCCAGGACTGCGCGATCTTCGCGCCGTCGGACTCGGCCCAGTCGTCCTTGGCGCCGATCAGGTGCAGGCTCGGTGCCTCCACCCGCCCGGCCGCCTCGATCGCGGACGGCTTCGTCTCGGCCGCCGTCACCGTCACCACCGCCCGGATCTGGTCGTCCTTGGCCGCAGCCAGCACCGCCGCGCCCCCGCCGGTCGAATGGCCGAGCAGGCCAAGCCGGCGCAGGTCACCGCGGACCCGGCCGCCGCCGAGCTCGCCGTAAGCCACCATCCGGAGCGCGCGGGACAGGTCCAGGGCCAGACCCTGATGCGAGGAGAACAGGCTCCGGTGGGTGTTCGGAGCGACGACGATGATGCCCCACGACGCCAGGTACCGCATGGTGTCGGCGTACTTGTCGGCGGACTGCAGCCAGCCGTGACCCAACGCGACGATGGGCAGTCGGCGACCGGATGACGGGGTGAAGACGAGTCCGGGCAGGCCCGCCGGGGCCAGGTCGCCGACGGCAACCCGGTGCGGGCCCTGGTAGGTGAAGTACTCGAACGTGGGCCGGTTGATGCTCGGCGGCGCCTGCTTGGCCATTCGCTCCTCCGTGCGCGCGTCCCGTGGTCGACGCCCCGGCCGACCGCCCTAATACAGTAGCCGGTGCGCCGTACCGGGCCGGATCGGCGGCCGGGGCCGGCGCCCGGGTCGACGGTGAGATCGACGGCAGGACCGACGAGGGAGCACCAGTGGCCGACGACTTCGCGACGAACCTGCGCCGCCTCATCCGGGCCCGGTTCCCGCTGCTGTCCATCCAGACCGCGGAGGAGTCGCGGGTGCTGGGCGAGATCGCCGCGGTGGTCGGCAACCGCACCCAGATCGCCCCCGCCCGCCAGGTCTTCACCTGGTCCACCGCCAACGGGTTCGCCGCGCTGGGCCAACCCGGCAACGCCGACACCCGCGCGCCGCACGCTGCGCTGACCGCGGCCGCCGCGTTGACCATGCCCAGCGTGGTGATCCTGCTCGACCTGCATCCCTGGCTGGGTTCGGCGAACACCCAGCCGGACACCCAGTTGGTGCGGCAGATCAAGGACACCGTCCGCTTCTACAAGGACGGGCCGGTGCCCCGCACGCTGATCATGATCTCGCCGACCCCGCGCATCCCGCCGGACCTGGAATCACTGGTCACGCTGCTCGACTTCCCGCTGCCGACCGAGGTCCAGATCCGCTCCACGCTGGACGGAATGATCACCCGCAACACCGCCTCCGGCGCGCTGACCGTGGCGTTGGGGCCGGACGGTGCGGAGCGGATGGCCAAGGCCGCCCTCGGGCTGACCGCGTTCGAGGCGGAGAACGCGTTCGCGCGGGCGATGGTCGACGACGGTCGGCTCACCGACGACGACATCGGTCTGGTGCAGGAGGAGAAGCGGCAGATCGTCGCCAAGTCCGGCGTGCTCGAGGTGGTCCGCTCCACGATCGGTCTGGACGACATCGGCGGACTGGCGAACCTGAAGACCTGGCTGCGTAAGCGCAACGGCGCCTGGCTGGATGAGGCCGCCGCCTACGGACTGCCCGCGCCCAAGGGGGTGCTGGTGACGGGGGTCCCTGGCTGCGGCAAATCGATGACGGCCAAGGCGATGTCGTCGGCCTGGTCGCTGCCGTTGGTCCGGCTGGACATCGGCCGGGTGTTCGGCGGGCTGGTCGGCGCGTCCGAGCAGAACATGCGGACGGCGTTGCGCACCGCCGAGGCGATCGCCCCGTGTGTGCTGTGGATCGACGAGATCGAGAAGGGCTTCGCCGCCGGCGCATCCGGACAGGGAGACAGCGGCACGTCGGCGCGGGTGTTCGGCACCTTCCTGTCGTGGATGCAGGAGAAGACGTCGGCGGTGTTCGTCATCGCCACCGCGAACCAGATCGGCCTGTTGCCGCCGGAGATGATGCGCAAGGGCCGGTTCGACGAGATCTTCTTCATCGACCTGCCCACCGACGCCGAGCGTCGGGTGATCTTCTCGCTGCACCTCGCCGCGCGGCTCAAGGCCGGCCCGGCGCTCGGATCGCCGGCCGTCGACGACGCGTTGTTGGACTCTTTGGTGGGCGCCACCGAGGGGTTCTCCGGCGCCGAGATCGAGCAGGTGGTGATCTCCGCCTGCTTCGACGCGTTCAACGAGCGTCGCGCGCTGACGGCCGACGATCTGCTGCACGAGATCGGCAACACGGTCCCGCTGTCGGTGACGCAGTCCGAGCAGATCGACGCGCTCCGCGCCTGGGCCGACATCCGTGCGGTCGCCGCGTCGGCGCCGGAGGACCGGACCGGCTACACCACCCCGGAGCCGTCCACCGCGTTCCTCGGGGTGCCGCCGGAATCCGTACTGGCCCGAGGTGGGCGGCCGGTGGAGGCCTGAGGGCGCAGGCGGCAAGGTGACCGGCCCTCGACGCGGGGCGACAGCCCGCTGCGGCCTCCCCGGCGGAGCGCTGGGCTTCATGAACGTGCTGGACCCGGTGGTACTGGCCCGGGCGGCGCAGCGGCGGGTGCTGTGCGCATTGGCCGAGCTGGCCGGGTCCGGGCTGTTGTCGGAGTGGCATGAGAAGGCCCTGGACGTGGCGTACCGGTCGGCGATGGCCGCGTTCGAGGACGCCGGCCGGGTGCCGGTGATGCCGGACCTGCTGGAGCAGTCAGGACCTTCGGCTGCGAGCTCGGATGGGCGCGCAGCGCCCATCCCCAGTTCGCTACGAGGGGGCGTATCGTCACGGGATGTCCGATTCGGTGTTGTTGGGTGACGATCACCGGCGGGTGCTGGCCGGCTTGGACGCTCGGGTGAAGGTGTTGATGGCGGGTGAGGACCGGCCGCGGGTGGTGGTGTTGCTGGGCCAGTCGGGAGTGGGGAAGTCGCGGATCGTCCGGGAGTTGTACCGGTGGTGGGCGGCCCATCAGCCGACCCCGGGGTATTGGCCCATGCTGCCCGAGATTGGGGAGGCCGGCGCCGGGTCAGGGGCAGCGGCCTTGGCGAATCGGAAGGTGATCGGACCACCGGTGGAGGGTTTCGTGTGGCCGGCTGGGGCGTTGCCGGCGTTCACCTGGTGGGCGTTCAACTGCGGCTCGATGACCTCGGGTGGCGCGGTGGACGTGGTCGCCCAAGCAAAGCCGGCGATCCAGGCGCATCTACGTCCAGCGCTGCTGGCCTGGCGGCAGTCCGCGACTGTGATGCAACGGCTTGGCCGGTTGGATGACACCGCGGCTGAGCGGTTGCGGCAGGCGATCAGCGAAGGGCGGAACGAGCTGGCCGGTCAGCTCCTGGACGCGATGGGAATCGTGGTCCCCGGCCTGGGGTTGCTGTTCGACTGGGGTCACCGCGGCTACAAATTGGTCGAGACCCGCCGGGCCGACGCGAAGTCGTTGGCCGGGGCGGTAGACCTGGGCGCGGTCGTGGCCGGAGAACAGCAGTCGATGTCAGTGGAGGTGGCCAACCTGATCATGGCCGCGGTGTCCCCGTCAGCGCCGGCGGTGGTGGTCGTCGAGGACATGCACCTGATGGGGGAGCCATTCGCCGAGTTCATACAGGTCCTGCAGACCCACAACCCGCAGCGGCCGGTGCTGGTCGTGGCCACCGCGTGGCCCGAGGCCCATGACCGGCCGGTGTACCGGCTGTGGCGGGAAACCGCGACCGCCGCCGGGCAACTGGAGGTCATGGACGTACCGGACCTGGCAGCGGCAGATCTGCAGCGGTTTGTCTCCAAAGCCGCTCCGAAGGTTGCTGCAGCGGATGCGGACCGGCTCGTCGGACATTACCCGAACCCGTTGGCGTTGCAGCTGTTCCTCGGTCTGGACTCCACCCGTCGGCGGATCAAGCGACATGATGGCGCCCTGCCGATCGGCCCGGCTGACCTGGCCGGGCCGCCGCGTGAGGTCGTGCAGGACCTGTACCGGAAGATGTGGTGCGAGCTGCCCAAACCGGTGAAGGAAGTGTTGACCACTGCAGCCGGGGTGTTGCCGGACACCGATCTGAGCTGGCCGTTCCTACCCGCGATCATCACGACCGCCGGGATCAGAACCGGTTACCTCGACCAGGGATGGGACGCTCAGACTGTTGAGCAGGCGTTGCGGGCGGCTGCCGACGACCATCGCTGGATCGTCACCAGCGATCCCATCGGTGCCTACCGGTTCCGGGAAGCCGTCCTGGACGACATCGCCGCGGAGAGCCTCGACGACTATGACCGAGACGAACTGGCGGTCGCCGCGATCACCGCACTCCGCCGCCGGATAGACACCAACTGGACCGGCAACTGGTGGATCGATCCAGCGGTCGTTGACGAGCAGACCCTGCTCATCGCCCGCTGGCTTTGGCAACTCCCACCTGCCGATGGCAGCGTAACCGAGACCGATGTCGCCGCAGGGCACCTCACCGCCCGGACCCTGGACAACGTGCATCAATATGCCGCCGCCCGGGACCTTATGAACACCCGCCCCTGGCAGAACGTCCTGCCCCCCGATCGCCCGGCCATGCTCTCCATCAGATCCTCGAACGCCCGCCGGACCGGCCAGGCGGGACGGTTCTCCGACGCCGTCAAGGAGATCGAGAACCTGCTGATCGACATGTCCCGAGTGCTGGGTCCGAAACGCCGGAGCACCCTGACCAACCGCCACGACCTGGCCTTCTGGCGGGGGGAGGCCGGGGATCCTGGCGGCGCCGCCACCGCACTCGAGGAGCTTCTGCCGGACCACGCGAGCGTGTTCGGCCCGGAGCACCCGAAAACCCTCATCGTCCGCAGCAACGTCGGCTATATGCGGGGACGGTCCGGGGATCCTGCCGGCGCCGTCACCGCCTACGAGGAGCTGCTGGTGGACCAGCAGCGGGTCCTCGGCCCAGACCACCCCGACACCCTGACGACCAAGTACAACCTCGCCTACTGGCGGGGGGAGGCCGGGGATCCCGCTGGCGCCGTCACCGCACTCGAGGAGCTTCTGCCGGACCTGCAGCGCGTGTTCGGCCCGGAGCACCCGACAACTTTCTCCGCCCGCAGCAGCATCGCCCGCTGGCGGGGGCATGCTGGGGATCCCGCCGGCGCCGCCGCCGCCGCCACCGCCTACGAGGAGCTGCTGGTGGACCAGCGGCGGGTCCTCGGCCCAGATCACCCCGGAACCCTGACCACCCGGAACGACCTCGCCTACATGCGGGGCAAGGCCGGGGATTCTGCCTGCGCCGTCACCGCCTACGAGGAGCTGCTGGTGGATCAGCGGCGGGTTCTCGGCCCAGACCACCCCGACACCCTGACGACCAAGTACAACCTCGCCTACTGGCGGGGGGAGGCCGGGGATCCCGCCGGCGCCGTCACCGCACTCGAGGAGCTACTGCCGGACCTGCGGCTCAAATTAGGTCCGGAGCACCCGACAACTTTCTCCGCCCGCAGCAGCATCGCCCGCTGGCGGGGGGAGGCCGGGGATCCCGCCGGCGCCGTCACCGCCTACAAGCAGCTGCTGGTGGACCAGCGGCGGGTCCTCGGCCCAGATCACCCCGGAACCCTGACCACCAGCGGTAAGCTCGCCTACTGGCTCGGACGGGCGGGTGAGGTCCAATAGACGTGGCTTGATGCGCGAACGGTGCCGACTCTCAATACGGCACAGGAACAATCGTAATCTTGACCGATCCCGCCGGTTCATGCTTGTTCTCAGCCTTGACCAGCCGGATCGCATGCTGTCGGCTCTGTCTGGCCGGGAAATCCAACCGAACGGAAGCAGCAAAATGGCGGGGGATGTCGCGGCCCGCTTCGACCGACTTGAGTCGACCGGGCCGTGGCCATCGACCGGGAGCTTCTGGTCAGCCCGGCAGCGCAGCTCACGACCCTGGGTCACGCGTTGAACCTGCTGATCGGCGCCGCGTTCCGGTGCCGGCTGCGGTGGCCCCCTGGCCGGGTCGTTGTGGTCGTTGGTCGGTATTTCGTCGGCGGCCGGCTGATCCCGGCCGGGCGGCCGTCACGTCCTGATTTTCGGAGTGCTGCCGGGTCGAAGGCTGCCCTCGCACTGACGTCACTCTGACGACCAAGTTCTCAGTCCCGACGTCGACATCCGTCAGTGTGCCGATGAGGTCTCCTCATCGGTCCGCTGCCCGCTGAGCGAGTCGCCAACCGCCGACCGATCACGGTGCCGACCGTGACGTTGAACGGCGACCCGGTCACCTTCGACAACGGCGTGGCCACGATCCAGGTCGACAGCGCGGTAGGCACCGCGACGATCACGCTGACCATGGCCCCGCCGACGATCCGCGCGACCACAGCCACGTCGACCGGCCTGCAATTGCTCCCTCGACGCGAACCTCACCGGCCTGCTCACCGCATCCGGCATCCTGGCGATCGCCGGAGCAGCTGTGAGACCCCGACGGCGACCACGTCCGGAGTGCTCCCTGACGCGGACACCGGTGCGCCGCTGCGTGCTCCTGGACACCAGATCCGAACCCCAGTGCGAGCCAGCTGATCTGGACCAACGGTGGCGGCAGCTGGGAGGACACCGGCAACCTGTCGGCCGTTCGTCCCGGCCTTCTTCACCGCCGCGAACGGGGACTGCAATCAGATCATCCTCAATGCCCCGATTCCGTCCTGGTACCAGGACCGGCCGCTGTCCGGTTCCACCGTCCGCGACCTCGTCCCACCCGACGGGATCATCGAGGTCGACACCGGCAGCTCGGGGATCGTCGCCTGCATGGGCGCGAAGGCCTTGCCGACCGGTCCGTGCGTCGAGCCGATCGTAGCGCTGTCCGGGGCGCTATCACCCCCGATCCGAGAGGGGTGCCGCGGCCGTGTGCCGAAGGCCTGCATCATCGTGCTGCCGGATGTGCCGTCCAACTCGGACCCTGAGGTCGGCTTCGCAATCGCCGACGACCAGGGCACGTGGCAGGTCGCCGGCCTTCCGCTGCAGACCCCGATGGTCGTGGCGGTCATTCCGGCCTTCACCGGTCCGGACGGACCTGCACGTCCGACGACCACCCGCCGGCGCCCCGGCCTGATGGCAGCCTGCAGCTCGAGTTCGACCGCAACACTTGGATCGATCTGACCGATCAGAACTTGCTCGACGACCCGTTCGGCTGGGCCGTCGAGCACACGAACCCGGTCACCCCTCGGCGACCGGCCTGGACTGTGCCTGAGCACCGATTTCGAGTCGGAGGTGACCAGAACGGGCTGCGAGCCGGCACCGCCGACCTCCACTGGTGTCCCCACCTCGTCCAGCAGTCCGCAGACCACCGCCACCGCGACGACGTTGTACACCACCGCCGCCGGCTCCACTGCGACGGTTTTCGTCAGGGGTCGTCGGGCTGGGAGTGGCGGCCAGCACCACCCGGACCTGGCGGCGACCGGTGGTCCTTGGACCTCCCTGATCGGGGTGGGGTCGACCATGGTCGTCGTCGGGCTGCGGTTGATCGGCCTGAGCCGGCGGCGGGCGGTGCGCATCGCTGGGCGCAGTCGGACGATCGCTGAGGGTCGGGCCGGATCGACAAACCGCAGAGTCTTCCATCGACACGGGCGAGTTCATGTGGTCCGGACAGCCGGCAGGGGCACACCCGGTGGGCTGGTCGACCGCATCGCCTACCCGAGCTCTGCGCCTCGCGCCCACGGTCGATCGAAATTAAGGATGGAATGGACGAATCTCGCCACCTATCGTGAGAGTCGCGCACTCGAAGGCGTGACGGTCGGTCGCGTCGGGGTGTCTGCAGGGTGGGAGGCGACTGCCCGTGTGTACGTCGACCGTTCGGTTCATCGTCGGTGGGAACGTCGCCGGGACGCGCCATGGGCGGTGACCCGACCGGTGGGGCGCGGCCGGGATCGCCCTATCTGCAGATCGGCACGATGGTCGGCGCGTACCGCATCGAGTCGTTCGTCGCCCACGGCGGCATGGCCTTCGTGTACGAGGCCACGGACATGCGGCTCGGGCGCCACGTCGCGCTGAAACTGCTCGCTCCGCCGCCGAACCTGGAGAGCGGCTTTCGTGAGCGGTTCATGCGTGAGTCACGCTTCGCGGCGTCCATCGATCATCCGAACATCGTCCCGATCTTCGAGGCCGGCGAGGCCGACGGTCTGCTCTTCATCGCCATGCGTTTCGTCGGCGGGGAGAACCTGGACACCAGGCTGCAGAAGGTCACCCGACTGGACGCCCCCCGTGCGTTGGCCGTTCTCGCGCCGATCGCGGACGCCCTGGACACGGCCCACGCGGCCGGTCTGGTCCATCGCGACGTGAAGCCGGCCAACATCCTGCTGGCGGACGGCGGGCGGAGCCACGAACACGTCTATCTGACCGACTTCGGCATCACCAAGAGAACGTCGGGCCTGACCAAGCTGACCGCCACCGGCAACGTCATCGGGACCATGTCCTACACCGCCCCGGAACAGATCCGTGGTGAGCCGCTCGACGCCCGCTCCGACCTGTATGCGCTCGGCTGCGTCGCCTACCAGTGCCTGACCGGTGAGGCACCCTTCGTTCGGGACAACCAGTGGGCGCTGGTCTACGCGCATCTGAACGACGAGCCCGCCCCGCTGTCCAGCCATCGGTCGGAACTGGCGGCCGCGGATGCGGTGGTGGCCCGCGCACTGGAGAAGGAGCCGGCGAACCGATTCGCCAGGTGCGAGGACTTCACCGACGCCCTGCGGGACGCGTTCGCGCAGGCCGGCGCGGTGGACCTGCCGACCGAAGTCAGACCGGCCGTCAGGCCAGCCGTCAGGCCCGCTGTGCGGCCCGTCGGTCCGACCGACCGCCCGACGCCGAGTGGGGTGGTTCAGCCGCCGACCGCGGGGCCGGATGCGTCGATCCAGCGGCCCGATGACTCGACACCCCCGAATCCGACACCGCCGAGTCCGACACCCCCGAATCCGACACCGCCGAGTCCGACACCGCCGAGTCCGACACCCCCGAATCCGACACCGCCGGTCCCGACACCACCGGCATTGCCGGGGGATGAGCCCGTGGGACCGACGGCTCATGGGAGTTCCCCGCCCCGGCACCGGGCCGGATCGCGTCTGGGCCGCCGGCCGGCCGTCGTGGTCGCGCTCGCCGCCCTTGCCGTGGTGGTGACACTGCTGGCGATTCTGATCCCCTGGTCCGGCGCGCGCCTCGAATCGGGCACCGGTCGGGCCGCGGCCGCCGCGACGACCCCGGACCCAACCGGGACGACCGGGACCGAATCGTCGACGGAGTCCTCGCACGAACACGGCACCACCGGCTCGGACGGCAACAAGGCCACGTCGTCGGAGGTGGTGATCGCGACGGACGCGTCGACCGTCAACCCGCCCCCCGAGACCGTGCCGGCCTCCGCCGCACCGGCCGCCGCGGTCGCCATCCCGAGTGTGCACGGGGACCCGCTGAATGTCGGGCAGACACCCGGCTCGGTCACCATCACCCCGAACGGCCGGTTCGCCTACGTCGCCAACCGGATGGCGGGAACCGTCACCGTCGTCGACACGAACCTGGACCAGGTGACCGCGACCATCCAGGTGGCGGCGGGTCCGCCACGGTACGTCGCCTTCACCCCGGACGGCTCCCGTGCCTATGTCAGCGTGTACAACGACGACCGGTCGATCAACCGGGTGGCTGTCATGGACGCCAGGACCACCCGCGAAATCCGGTCGGTGGAGGTGGACAACGCCCCCTACGCGCTGGGCGTCACCCCCGACCAGAAGTACGTCTTCGTGCCCAGTCATGACGCCGCCAAGATCGACGTGATCGACACGAGCAGCGACGCGGTCGTCCGGCAGATCGAGGTGCCGCACAACCCGCACGCCGTCGTCTTCACCCCGGACGGTCAGCACGCGTACGTCGCCAACCACGAGAGCAATCTGGTCTCCGTGGTCGACGTCGCCGGCGGAAACGTGGTCAACACGATCGCGGTCGGCACCAGCCCGCACAGCCTGGCCCTCTCGCCCGACGGTTCGCGGCTCGCGGTCGCCTGCTATGACAGCAGCGATGTCTACTTCGTCGACGTCGCCACCGGCGGGATCGTCGGCACGGTTCCGGTGGGCAATCACCCCCAGGACATCACCTACTCGGCGGACGGCGGCTACGTCTACACGGCGAACGTCGATGCCAACAGCGTGTCCGTGGTGGACGCGGCGAATCGGATGGTGACGGCCACCATCCCCACGACTTCACCCACCAGCATTGCCGTGACGCCGGACGGCCGGAAGGCCTACGTGACGAACCTGACCGCCGGAACACTGACGATCCTGAACACGTCCGGGTGAGGAGTAGCCCGTCGGGTCACACCGGCGGGCATCGAGCAGGTCGCGGTCCACCCTGGCGACCGGAGCGGCGCTCAGGCCGGACTCATCTCGCCCCGCCGGTCCACCGCGTCCCGCAGGGCGCTGAAGGAGGCCACCAGCAGCCGCCGCTCCCGGGCCAGCAACGGGTCGTCGAGCGAGCAGCCGGCGGCGACCCAGCGGTCGGAAGCGTCCATGGCGTCGACCCGCAGCTGGGCCGCCCGCCGCACCACCGACTCCGGCAACCCGTACACATGTCCGTACAGCGCGGCCAGCGCATCAACCAGGTCCGGCTCCTGAACGCGGATGTCGTGCTGATGCTCGCGGTGCACCCGCCACCACCCGACCTCCAGCCGGGCCGCCAGGGCCGGATCGAACCCGCCGTGGCCGCCGGCCGCCACGAGGACGTAGAACCGCTGCATCGCCGCTCGCGCACCGGCTGGATCGTTGTCCGGGTAGGGGGCCCACAGCTGGTTCGCGCGCAGCACGTGCCAGGCACCGAGCAGGGTCCGCCGCCGGTTCATGCCGAACCCGGCGCGCACCATGCGCACCGCCGAACGCAGGAATGACAGCCACTCGCGCCGGTAGTAGGCGGCCCAGGCATCGCATTCGGCGCGGCCCAGCGCGACCGGATCGAACGTGAGAGGTCCGGGACGGGTCGCGGCCGACTGCTTCATGGTTCCTCCGCTGGCGGGTTCGACACAACAGTCGAGGATGATTCGGAATGGGGCGATCCCCGGATTGGTCCGCTCCGAACCAGAGGCATGACGATGACGACCGACCGAGCCGGGACCGATGTCGCGCCCGGCACCCCGATCGACGCCCCGATCGACGAGATCGACGCCCCTATCGACTCCCCGATCGATGCAGTGACCGCGCGCCTGCAGCGCATGCTCGACGGCATCCCGGCCGAACTGCCGCATCGGCGGTTCTTCGCCGGCACCTACCTGCGGACCACCCGCGCCGTCGGTGACGCCGTCGGCCAGGCCCGCTTCGAGGACCCGGAGTGGGTGGAGCGTTGGGACGTGGCGTTCGCCGACCTTTACCTGGACGCCGTCCGGGACGAGGTGGTGGCCTCCAGGCCGTGGCGACTCGCCTTTCGGGCTCCGGTCGATCTGCCCCAGCTGCGGCATGTGCTGCTCGGCATCAATGCGCACGTCAACTTCGACCTGCCGCAGGCCCTGCTCGCGGTGATCAGCGAGGACGAGTTCGACGATCCGGTGCTGATGGCCCGACGCCGCCGCGACCACGAGCGGATCGACGGCATCCTGGCCGCCCGGGTCGGTCAGGAGGACTCCGAATTTGCCGATCGGACGATCACCGATCGGCTGCTCACCCGGCTGAACCACCGCGCCAGCCGGGGCTTCCTGGCCGAGGCCCGGCGCAAGGTGTGGCACAACACCGAGGAACTACAGCGTGCTCGGTTGGCCGGTGCCGACGCCTACCGGCGCCGACTCGGCGAACTGGAGGTGCTGTCCGCGGCCAAGATCGCCGACCTGCTCCGGCCCGGTCAGGTACTGCTGCGCCTCGCCGTCACCGGATTCGGGGTGGTCCTGCCGCCGGAGTGACGCTCGACGACCCGGATGTCATCACCCGACCGGTTGCGTCCGAGTGAGAACATTCGCGCCTGTCCGAGCCGCCACACCCCAGCGATTACCCTGAGCAGAATGTGCGGAATCGTCGGGTACACCGGTCCACGTCAGGCGCTCCCGTTCGTCCTGGAGGGGCTGCGCAGGCTCGAATACCGGGGCTACGACTCCTCCGGCGTCGTCGTGCTGGACGCCGACCGCGAGCAGGGCGGGCGGACGGGCGAGCGGGCGGGCGAGCGGGCGGGACAATTAAACATAGCCAAGAAGGCCGGCCGGATCGGCAACCTGGAGGCCTACATCGACACCGGCGAGGTGGCGCTGTCCGGGCAGACCGGCATGGGCCACACCCGCTGGGCCACCCACGGCGGGCCGACCGACCGCAACGCACATCCGCACACCGACATGCATCGCCGGGTCGCCGTCATCCACAACGGCATCATCGAGAACTTCGGGCACCTGCGGGCCGAGCTCGAGGCCTCGGGCGTCGAGTTCAGCAGCGACACGGACACCGAGGTGGTCGCCCACCTGCTGTCCCGGACCATGGCCCACGGACCCACCGCCGGCGACCTGCCGGCCAGCATGGCCGCCGTCTGCCGAGGCTTGGACGGCGCGTTCACGCTGGTCGCGATGCACGTCGATGCGCCGGAGACACTTGTCGCGGCCCGCCGCAACTCACCGCTGGTTGTCGGCATCGGCCAGGGCGAGATGTTCGTGGCCAGCGACGTTGCCGCGTTCATCGCGCACACCCGGCACGCCGTCGAACTCGGCCAGGACCAGCTCGTGGTTATCAACCCCGACGGCTATCAGGTCACCTCTTTCACAGGCGGCGAACCGGACTTCAAGGAGTTCCACGTCGACTGGGACCTGTCGGCCGCGGAAAAGGGCGGCTTCGAGTTCTTCATGGACAAGGAGATCGAGGAACAGCCGACCGCCGTCGCGCAGACCCTGCTGGGTCACTTCGACGGCTCCGGCATCGTGCTGGACGAGCAGCGATTGTCCGAGGACGACCTGCGGATGATCGACAAGGTGTTCGTGGTCGCCTGCGGCACCGCCTATCACTCGGGCCTGGTCGCCAAGTACGCGATCGAGCACTGGTGCCGCATCCCGGTCGAGGTCGAGGTGGCCAGCGAGTTCCGCTACCGGGACCCGGTGCTCAACCGCGACACCCTGGTCGTCGCGGTCAGCCAGTCTGGCGAGACCGCCGACACCCTGGAGGCCGTCCGGCACGCACGCCGGCAGAAGGCCCGCGTGCTGGCCGTCTGCAACACCAACGGCTCGCAGATCCCCCGGGAATCCGACGCCGTGGTCTACATCCACGCCGGGCCCGAGGTCGGCGTCGCCTCGACCAAGGCATTCCTGGGGCAGTTGACCGCCAACTACCTCGTCGGGTTGGCCCTGGCGCAGGCCCGCGGCACCAAATACCGGGACGAGATCGCCCGGGAATACGAGAGCCTCAGCCAGATGCCGGACGCCATCGCGACCACGCTGACCCTGATGGACCCGGTGCGCAAGCTTGCCCAGGAGATCGCCTCGTCCAAGGCGATCCTGTTCCTGGGCCGGCATGTTGGCTACCCGGTCGCCCTCGAGGGCGCGCTCAAGCTCAAGGAACTGGCCTACATGCACGCCGAGGGTTTTGCCGCCGGCGAGCTCAAGCACGGACCGATCGCGCTGATCGAGGAAGGGCTGCCGGTCGTCATCGTCACCCCGTCGCCGATCACCGACCCGCTGCTGCACTCGAAGCTGCTGTCCAACATCCGGGAGATCCAGGCCCGCGGCGCGCGCACCATCGTCATCGCCGAGGAGGGCGACGAGACCGTCGCGCCGTTCGCCGACTTCCTGGTCGAGCTGCCCCGGGTGCCCAAGCTCTACCAGCCGCTGGTGACGACCGTGCCGCTGCAGATCCTGGCCGCCGAGATCGCCCGGGCCAAGGGCTACGACCTGGACAAGCCGCGGAACCTGGCGAAGTCGGTCACCGTCGAGTAGGGCGTGCGCCTACCTGAGGTTCCCGGCCGGACCAACGTGGTCGCGGTCGGCATCGACGTCGTCGCGGTGGACCGTTTCGCCGCCGCCCTGGAGCGCACACCGAGCCTGGGACGGCGGCTGTTCAACCCGGATGAGCGGGTCACGTCGACCGGCCACCCCAGGGGCCCGGCATCGCTGGCCGCCCGGTTCGCCGTGAAGGAGGCGGTGGCCAAGGCGCTCGGCGTGCCGGCGGGCATGGACTGGCACGACTGCCGGGTGATCACCGAGTCCAGCGGCCGGCCGGTGCTGCAGGTCAGCCAGACCGTCGCCGACGCGGCCGCAGCGCTGGGCATCACCGGCTGGCGGATCTCGGTGTCGCACGATGCCGGCATCGCCGCCGCAGTGGTGGTCGCGCTTGGCCCGGAGCGTTGAACTCGGGAGGCAGGATGGACCCAGTGAGCGAGCGCAGGCGCAGCGAATCATCGAGGACGGGGCCCGGCGGTGACGACGCCGGTGTCGGTGACGGCGTCGAGCGGAGGCCGTGTCGAGTGAAGGATCATGCTCGGTGAGCGGGCAGGATCCTTCATTCGACCCTCGTGACGGCGCCCGGTTCGGGGCGACCGGGCATGCGAGGTGCCCCGAATGATCGAGGCGTACACCGTCGACCAGATCCGGGCCGTCGAGGCGATCGCCCTCGACCGTGACGGCGACGAGACGCTCATGCGCCGCGCCTCTTTCGCGGTTGCGGCCGAGGTCGCCGAGCGCGTGCCACCCCCGCATCCCGGGCGCCGCGTCGTGCTGCTGGTGGGCTCGGGCAACAACGGCGGGGACGCGCTGTATGCGGGCGCCTTCCTGCGGAAAAGGGGGATGCGGATCACCGCGGTACTGCTCAACCCGGCCCGGACCCACACCGGCGGGCTGGCGGTCCTGCGCCGGGCCGGCGCCCGGGTCCTCGCCCATGATTCCCCCGCGGTGTCGTCCGCGGTCAAGGACGCCGACGTGTTCATCGACGGCGTGGTCGGCATCGGCGCCTCCCCGCCCCTGCGCGATCACGCCGCCGAGCTGATCGGGCAGGTGAACGCCACCGATGCGCTGCGGGTCGCGGTCGACCTGCCGAGCGGAGTGGAACCGGACACCGGCCGGGTGCGCGGCATCGCGTTCCTGGCCGACGTCACGGTGACCTTCGGCGGTATCAAGGTCGGCCTGCTGATCGCCGACGAGCAGGCTGGCACCATCGTGAGCGTGCCCATCGGCATGGACATGACCGGGCGGCCGGCCGAGGTCATCGCGATGACCGACGGCAGCCTGCGGCAGGTGTTGCCCGCTCCCGCGCCGGCTGCGGACAAGTACACCGGCGGCCTGGTCGGCGTCGTCGCGGGTTCACCCGGCTACCCGGGGGCCGCGGTGCTCTGCGTCGGCGGCGCCGTCCGGACTCGCCCTGGCATGGTCAGGTACGCCGGCCCGCAGGCCGCCGCGGTGGTCGCCCGCTGGCCGGAGGCGGTCGCGGTCGATTCACCGGCCGACGCGGGCTCGGTGCAGGCCTGGGTGGTAGGCCCGGGGATGGGCACGGAGGGTCAGTCGATCACCCTGCTGCGCTGGGTTCTCGGCCGCGACGTGCCGGTGCTCGTCGATGCCGATGGACTCACCGTCCTCGCCGCGATGCCCGCCCTCCTGCAGGCCCGCCGCCGGGCCGGCCAGCTCACGGTGCTGACCCCGCACGACCGGGAGTTCACCCGCGTCTTCCCGGACATCGAGCTCGATGATCGGCTGGCTGCGGTCCGCAGAGCGGCTTGGGTCAGCGGGGCGACGGTCCTGCTGAAGGGACACCGCACGTTGATCGCCGATCCCGGTGGGCAGGCCGCGGTCAACCTGTCCGGCTCGTCGTGGCTGGCCTCCGCGGGCTCCGGGGACGTGCTCAGTGGCGTCATCGGGTCACTGCTGGCCGCCGGTCTGCCGCCGTTGCTGGCCGCGAGCGCCGGGGCGTTTCTGCACGGTCGGGCCGGTCAGCGGGCGCAGCGATCCGGGCTTTTCGGTGCGCATGTGCTGTGGGACCACCTGCAGGCAGATCCACCCCGTCCTGACGCACCGCTTTGACCGAAATGTCACGGACTGTGTGACTGCACACCATGGCGCGCCCCCAATGGACGACCGGCGGGTCGGCAAACGTGATTCCATCGGGGGGTGAGTACCTCCGCCGCCGCCTCGAAGGCAGGGTCTGGCGCCACGCGCGCCGGCACGCGCGTCGAGGCCGTGGTGGATCTGGATGCGATCAGCGCGAACGTGCGCACTCTGCTCGGGGTGATGCGCATCCGGAATGTGGCCGCGACTGTGATGGCGGTGGTCAAGGCCGACGCCTACGGTCACGGTGCGGTGCCCGCCGCGCGGGCCGCGCTGGCCGGCGGCGCAACCCGGCTGGGGGTCGCCACGCCGACGGAGGCGCTGCAGTTGCGGGCCGCGGGCCTCGACGCGCCGATTCTGGCCTGGCTGTGGCCGCCCGGGGAGCGCGTCGCCGACGCTCTCGCGGTGGACGTCGAACTCGGGGTGTCGAGCCTGGCCCAGCTCCAAGCCGTACTCGACCAGGCCGGCGGGACGGCGCCGGGCATCCACGTGAAGGTCGACACCGGACTGGGTCGCGGCGGTGTCGGACCCGCCGACACGACCCAGGTGCTGGACGCGGTGGCGGCCGCGGAGCGTTCCGGGCGGGTTCGCGTGGTGGGCCTGATGAGCCACCTGGCCAGTGCGGACGTCCCCGGGGACCCGTCGGTGGCCTCGCAGACCGCGAACTTCCGCGCGATCCTGGCGGCGGCGGCCGATCGGGGGATCACCCCGCAGGTCCGGCACCTGGCGAACACTGCCGGCCTGATCGACCATCCGGACGCCCACTTCGACCTGGCCCGGGTCGGCATCGGTGCCTACGGGTTGAACCCCGTGCACACGCCGGTGGCGCTGCGGCCGGCGATGACGCTGCAGGCCACGGTTGCCCTCACCAAGCGAGTGCCGGCCGGGCACGGTGTCTCTTACGGGTTGACCTACCGGACGAGTCGGGAGACCACGCTGGCACTGATCCCCTTGGGGTATGCCGACGGCATCCCGCGGGCGGCCGGCAACCGGGGCGAGATCTGGGTGGCCGGAGCCCGTCGGCGCATCGCCGGGCGGGTCGCCATGGACCAGGTGGTCGTGGACTGCGGCGACGACCCGGTGACCGTCGGCGAACCGGCGGTCGTTTTCGGGCCGGGTGACCA
>DATDBV010000054.1:0-11228 GCA_036524715.1 Nakamurella sp.
ACAGGAGGTCCCGACCGCTGCCATTCCGTTCCGCACCAACTCGAGCCTGACCCTCACCCGCCCGACACCTGGCCGGGCAGGCGACTCCCGCACGCCCCCGATCCAACCGCCGCTGAATTGTTTTCGACTGATCAGCGCAAAGTCAGGGGCGCTCGTCCAAAGTAGGCGTTTGGCACATTTCGGGCATCGGAGGTTCGACTGAACGACGGGCCGGCCCTGCCGGGGCCATCCCATCAGGGTGAACCCGCGACTCAGCGCCTCACAGCCGCAAGCATGCTCCGAGATCCACATGAGCAGCCTTCTTCCGCTGCTGGTGTAGATCTCGGCGTCACCGCCCACGGCCCCGGCTGGTTGCGCTGATCCAAGACCAACGAAACCGGACAAACCGGCCCCGGAAATGGGTCTTCGATCAGCGCATGGCCGAATCGGGAGGTACAAAAATGGGCCTTTCGGGCATTTCGGATCGCCTGGGGGTTCGACTGAACGGCGGGCCCGGACCTCTGGCGGGTCCGTCCCAAGGTTGAAAACGTGCCGAACAGCAACATATAGGGCATATCGGGCCGATTCGTTTTCGACTGTTCAGCGCCGGCGGCGGGTCAACGGCGGCGGGTCAACGGCGGCTCAGCCGGCTGCGGCCCATGCCTCGATCATGCGGCGGGCGATGGAGACCGGCCCGGGCAGGACGCTGGCGAACGCGGTGCCGGCGTCCACCGGGGCGGCGTTGTCCCGTTCCTGCCGGCTCAGGTTCGGGGTCGGGGAGAGCCAGTTGTCATCCTCGGCGGCGATCAGCTCACGCACGGCGGCGCGGTCCACCCAGCGGGCCGATTCGATCTCGCCGACCCGCGGCCGCAGGTCGGCGTTCCGATCGGCGCGGGCGGCGAAGCCGACCATCAGCGACCGCGGGAACGGCCAGGGCTGTGAGCCGAGGTACTCGACATCGCATACCAGCACCCCGACCTCCTCCTGTATCTCGCGGACCACCGCGGCCTCCAGCGACTCTCCCGCCTCGACGAACCCGGCGAGCACCGACACCCGTCCGGGCGGCCAGATCGGTTGGCGCGCCAGCACGATCGATCCGGCGCCGTCGTGCACGAGCACGATGACCGCCGGATCGGTGCGCGGGAACTCCTCGTGTTCGTTCGGGCAGACCCGGGACCAGCCGGTCAGTCGCGGCGAGCTCTGCAGGCCGCAGCGCGGGCAGAACGGCGCGGCTGAGTGCCAGGTGAGCAGCGCCGTCGCGGTGGTGAGCAACCCGGCGTCGGTGTCCGAGAGCAGCGCGCCGATCTCCCGCAGGCCGGCCCGATCACCCGGAACGGCCCCGCGAACCGCCCAATGATCGACCCCGTCGACCTCCCCGAGCAACACGCCGTCCGGTGGAGGTTCATCCGCCACCGACACGGCCGGGACGTGGCGCAGCCCGTCGCCGTCCCACTCCGCGCGGCCGGCATCGTCGAGCACCAGCACCCGCGCGCCGGGCCAGGCTTTGGCTATCCGGTCGGGGTCCCGGACGTCCTCGGACCGGTCGGCGGCCCCGCGGGACAGGGTGGGCACGCCCATCCGGAACCCGGTCACGGCGCCACCTTTCGGGGCCATTTCGCAGGTTCGGTCGCCCCGACACGGGCGCCGCCGCAGTGTTGATGACTCGCTCGGCAAGCCTGGCTCATCGCGAATCCCTTCCAACCCCGGCGTGCGCTCACGGCAGCGTCACCGAACCCAGCGCCCGCAACCCGCCCGCGATCGCGTCCAGGTCGCCGACCACCACCCCGGTGAAGGCAGCCGGCGCAAGCATTGTCGATGCTGCGGAGGCCACCTCCTGCACGGTGGTCGCGGCCAACCGGCGCGGATGCTCACGCAGCCAGGTCTCGTCCAGACCGTTGCCGGCGAGCATGGACAGCGTCGACGCCAGCCCCGCCTGGGTGGCCAGCGAGGTGGCCAGGGTGCCGAGTGCGTAGCTGCGGGCCGACTCGACCTCCTGTTCGGTCGGCGGCTGCAGACTCAGCCGGCCGAGCTCGTACTGCGCCTCGAGCAGCGCGGGCGCGGTGGCCTCGGTGTTCGTGTCGAAGCTGATCGTGACGGCCGCCCGCTGCGGCCAGAACTCCAGTGTCGATCTCGCATGGTAGGTGAAACCCTTGTCCTCCCGTAGGTTCTCGACCAATCGGGAGGAGAAGTAGCCCCCGTAGACGAGGTTCGCCAATTGGTGCGCCGGATAGCTGGGATCGGACCGGGTGACGGCCGGACCGGACAGCCGGACCTGCGATTGGACCGCCCCGGCGCGGTGCACGGCCAGCACGCGGTCGCCGGTGATCACCGGGGGCGGGGCCAGGGTCTTCGTGGTGCGGTCCGCGACCCAACCGGACAGGGCCTGGGCGGCCGACGCCAGCGCGCGGCCCGGGCTCAGGTCGCCGACCAGGGTCAGCGTGGAGCCGGCCGGCACGACGGCGCGGCCATGCAACCCGCGGACCGCAGCCGGCCCGACGGCCGCGACCAGCTCGGCGTCCGGGATGTCCCAGGCCGCCGGGTGTTCGCCGAACCGCCGGTCCTGCAACAGGCGGTGCGCCACCGACGCCGGCTGGGCGGCCGAGATGGCCAGATGCTCGACGAGCCGGGCCCGCTCGCCCAGCACGTCGTCCTTGTGGTAGGCGGCACCGGTCAGGCAGTCGGCCAGCACGTCGAGCAGGGTCGGCAGGCCGGAGGCGAGCACCGAGCCGGACAGCAGCAGTCGCTGGGGGTCGACGCCGGCGTCCAGGTGCCCACCGACCGCGGCCAGATCGGCGTCCACCTGCCGCCGGTCACGACGTCCGGTGCCCAGTAGGGTCGTCGCGGCCAGCAGCTCGGCGCGGGCCGCGTGCACCCGGCTGGGGCCGGCCAACGGCACCCGCAGCCGGACCTCGACCAACGGGCTGCGGGCCTTGCGCACGACTCGCACCGTCAACCCGTTGTCCAGCACCGTGTGGCCGACGGTCGGGACCTTGCCGCGGGCGCCCGGCAGCAGGTCGGGCACCGGGCGCGCCCCGGTCTCCGTCCGGCCGATCTCCTCGGCGGTGCGGGTCATCGGCCCTCACCCCGTCCGGCCGGGTCCGGCAGGATCCGCAGCACCGCACACCGGTCGGGGTCGAGAGCGGCAGCTGCCGCGGCGATGTCGTCCACCGTCAGGGCGGACAGCAGGTCCGGTAGCTCGCCGAGCAGTTCGGCGCGCCCGTGCAGCAGTTCCAGCGAACCCAGCGATCGCGCTCGGCTGGCGATCGCGTCGTTGTCCCGGTAGAGGGACGATGCGAACCGGGCCAGGGCCCGTTGCAGCTCCTCGGCTTCGGGGCCGTCGACCGCCACCTTGCCGATCTGCTCGACGGCGGCCTCGATCACCGCATCGTGGGCCACGTCGAGCGGATGGATCGCGCCGAGGACGAAGACGTCGGGGTCCCGGGAGTCCAGGGGGCCGCCGAGCAGTCCCGGGGTGGCCCACAGGTCGGTGGCCAAGTTCTGTTCCGCGACCACCGTGGACTGCAGTCGGGACGATTCGCCGTCGGACAGGATGCCGGCCAGCGCGATGAAGGCCAGGTAGCCGGGCAGGTCGGCGATCGGGTCGGGCAGCCGCCAGCCGACGGCCAACGCGGGTGCGGGGGCGTGCGGGTCCAGGTGGTCGGCCCGTAACACCTGGGTGGGTCCGGGCTCGGCGAACGACGGACGGACCGGGGCCGGCCGGAACGCGATGTCGTGGAAGTGCCGCTCCACCCATTCGCCGGCCTGCGCCGGGTCGAAGTCCCCGCACACCGTGAGGACCGCGTTCGCCGGCGCGTAGTAGGTGTCGAAGAACTCGGCGCAGTCGGCCACTGTCGCCGCGTTCAGGTCGACGAAATCGCCGTACCCGTTGTGCGCGTTGGCGAACGTGGTGAACAGCACGGCCGGCAGCTGCACCCAGGGAAATCCCCCGTACGGGCGGTTGAGCACGTTGAGCCGGATCTCCTCGCTGACCACGTCGACCTGGTTGGCCAGGTTCTCCGCGGTGATCAGGGGGGCTCGCATCCGGTCGGCTTCCAGGAACAGCGCCCGCTCCAGCGCCCCGGCCGGGACCACCTCGAAGTAGTCGGTGTAGTCGGTGTGGGTCGAGCCGTTGAACACACCGCCGGATGACTGGACTAGGCGGAAGTGCTCGAGTTTGGGCAACGACTCGCTGCCCTGGAACATCAGGTGCTCGAACAGGTGGGCAAACCCGGTGCGCCCCTCGGGTTCCGAGCGGAAACCGACGTCGTAGTGCACGGCCACCCCGACCACGCCGGCGCCGCGGTCCGGCGCGAACAACACCCGCAGCCCGTTGCCCAGGACGGTGCGTTGCACCGGGTAGTCGGCGCGCGGCAGCTTCGGCTTCCGCGGCCGGCCTGATCGGGGCTTGGGAGGGGACCCGCTTCGACGGGCCGTGGGAGAGGCGGCTGGGGCCGCGGCGGGGGGCACCGGGCAACCCTAGATGACTGACTCCAAGAGGCAGTGGTCGTGGAGTGGTCGCGACTGCGGAACTGCGGGTCACCGGGGACCGGATGTTCCGCGCGAACGATCCAGGCGACCGAAAGGCGGGGGCTTGCGCGGGTTGCGGAACAACGGGTCGCTGGGGACGACCGGATGTTCCCCGCGAACGATCCAGGCGACCGAAAAGTGCCGCCGGAGTGCGCCGGCTGCCCTGACCTGCCGGTTTGCGCCAGTGCACATCTTCGGCCTGCGTCACGTCATCGGCAAGAGACCGGGGAATCGATCGTGCAGTCGGCCGAGCCTGCGAGGCCGCCATCCAGCACCGCGGGACGGCCGCCGGGGGTGATGGATTCCAGAGCCGTCGGGTCAGGCCGGCTCAGACCCCGACGGGACTGCGGTGGGTGAACAGTTCGTCGTGGAGGCTGACGGCGAGGCGGTCGTGGTCCGGGAAGAGCAGGTCGATCTCGGACGGTCGCGCAACCACGGCCGGCTCGAAATCTTCGGCCATCGGGGTCAGTTCCTCTTCGTCCGGCCGGGCGTGCCGACCGCGCGGGGCGAGTCCGTCCGCGATCGGATCGGTCCGGGTGTGGTGGCGGCGTGCGTCCCTGACCACCGCGACCAGCGCGGCCAGCCCGAGCAATGCCGCGAGCACCACGCCGAGCGGCATCAGTTGACGGCCGGTGTCCCCGTCCGAATCCGCCGCGGCCGGAACCACCCGGCCCGGATCGTCGGTCGAGTAGTCGACCGCGAGCACCTCGCCCTCGCGGTGGCCGCACGAATCCATGGTGGCGCGCCGGGTCGTCCCGGGCGGCTGGCCCACCGGGTCGAGCAGATCGACGACGGTGCCCTCGTCGCCGTTCAGGCAGGCCAAGGACGACACCACGACGGCCGACCCGGTCACCGTCGAGCCGTCATGCGACGAGTCGACCGCCCACCACGAACCCGCTGCCACGATCAACGCCACCGGGACCGCGATGCCCGCAGTCGTCGTCAGCCGCGACCGGCCAACTCCCCTGGCATGCCTGCCCATACCCGGATGATGGCATAAGTCGAGGTCACGACCCACTGATTTGCGCTGTTCGGGATCGGCGTGGCGCGCGCTGGGCGGCGCCGGTCCGACGGTCAGCCGTCGAAGCCCAGCTTGCGCAGCTGCTTGGGATCGCGCTGCCATTCCTTGGCCACCGCGACGTGCAGGTCGAGATAGACCCGGCCGCCGAGCAGTTCCTCGATCTGCAGGCGGGCCCGACGGCCGACGGACCCGAGTCGAGAGCCCTTGGGACCCAGGACGATCGGTTTCTGGGACGGGCGTTCGACGAACAGCGTGACGTACACCTTGGTGACCGGCTTGGCCGCGTCCGGATCCGGCGGGAGGATCTCGGTGACCATTGCCGCCAGGGAGTGCGGCAATTCGTCCCGCACCCCGTCCAGGGCGGCCTCCCGGACGAGCTCGGCGATTCTCGTGTCGAGAGGTTCGTCGGTGGATTCCGCGTCCGGATAGAGCATCGGACCGTCCGGCAGCCGGGCGACCAGCAGGTCGACCAACACGTCTACCCCGGCTCCGGACACCGCGCTCACCGGCACCACATCGGCGAACTCGGTCAACTCCGCCGCCGCCACCAGCTGCTCGGCCAACCGCTCGCGGGACACCTTGTCGATCTTGGTCACCACGGCGATCACCGGGGTGGATCCGGTCCGCTCAGCCAGCTCGGCGGCGATCCTTCGATCACCCGGGCCCACCTTCTCGTCGGCCGGCAGGCAGAAGCCGACCACGTCGACGTCGGACCAGACGCTGCGCACCAGGTCGTCGAGCCGTTCGCCGAGCAGGGTGCGGGGGCGGTGCATGCCGGGCGTGTCCACGACGACCAGCTGGGCGTCCGGCCGGGTCAGGATGCCGCGGACGGCCCGTCGGGTTGTCTGCGGTTTGTCCGAGGTGATCGCGACCTTCTCGCCGACGATCGCGTTCAACAGCGTCGACTTGCCGGCGTTGGGCCGGCCGACGAAACAGGCGAACCCGGACCGGTGGCCCAGCGGGGTTGCGGTGCTCAGCGGACGCTCCTATCGCGGACGGCGCCGTCGGGACCGGCCAGAATGAGCACCACGGCGCCCAGATCGGCGGCGGCGGCCCGGGACACGGGGTCGATCTCGGCGACGGTGCTCGCTGTGCTGACCAGGACCGCCGCCTCGAGCTCCTGCGCACCGGAGGAGACGGCGGCGGCGACGGCGGCCTGCAGCGCGGTCAGCCGCAGCGACGGCAGCGTGACGGTGGCCGCGGCGTAGGTGCGGCCGTCCTCGTCGCGGACGGCCGCGCCCTCGGGTGCGCCGGCGCGGGCCCGCGAACCACGGGCCAGCGTCACCAGCTTGGCGTCCTCGGCGTCCAGTGGGTCGGTCATCCGGTTCGGTTCCGTTCTGCTCGGGCCATCTCTTGCTGGGTGGTGTGCGCGGCCGCCGACCCGTCGGTGACCTCCGGCGGCGCCTCGACCGACGGCGGCGGTTCCGGCTCGCTGGGAGACTCGGCGGAAGACTCGTCGGCGGACTCGGTGGGGGGCCCGCCGGGCGGCTTGGCATTCGGCTCGCCGGGCGGCTTGGCATTCGGCTCGGCCGGCGGCTTGGCATTCGGCTCGGCCGGCGGCTTTGGCTTCTTCTTTTTCTTCTTGCGGGGCTTGGGCCGGTCGGCGTCCGACCGCTCGTCGTCATCCTGGTCGGATTCGTCGGTCGGCCCCGAATCGTCGGCGTCCTCGGCCCGCCGCTGGATCTCGCGTTCGCGGGCCTCCCGCTCCCGGTCGGCCTCCTGCGTCGCCCGTTCGGCCCGGGTCAGCCGACGAACCAGCACGGTCTGCACCCGGGGCCGGCCGCGGCGATCAACCCCCGGTTCGCCGTGCAGGAACAGGCCCGCCACCGTGGCCTGTGAGCCGGGCAGCGGCACCCGGCCGAGCTGCTGAGCGAGCAGACCGCCGACCGTGTCCACCTCGTCGTCGTCCAACTCGACGTCGAACAACTCCCCCAGGTCCTCCACCGGTAGCCGGGCCGACACCAGATAGGAACCGTCCGCCTGCGGTACCACCGGCGCGGGGGTGTCCGCGTCGTACTCGTCGGTGATCTCGCCGACGATCTCCTCCAGGATGTCCTCGATGGTGACGATGCCGGCCGTGCCGCCGTACTCGTCCACCACGACGGCGAAATGCGTGCGGTCCCGCTGCATCTCGCGAAGCAGGTCGTCGACGTCCTTGGATTCGGGGACGAACACCGGTTCGCGCATGACCTCGGTCAGGACGGGCCCCCGGTCGGCCGGATCCAGGGTCATCGCCCGGGCTACGAGGTCCTTCAGGTAGGCGATGCCCACGATGTCGTCGACGTCGTCTCCGACCACCGGAATGCGGGACATGCCGGACCTGGTGGCCAGCGCCAGCGCCTGGCGCAGCGACTTGGCCCGCTCGATCCAGACCATCTCGGTGCGGGGCACCATCACCTCGCGGACGATGGTGTCGCCGAGATCGAAGACGCTTTGCAGCATCTCGCGCTCGGTCTCCTCGACCACGCCGCGGCTGCCGGCGATGTCGACCAGCTCGCGCAGTTCGATGTCGGAGGAGAACGGACCCTCCCGGAAGCCTCGCCCAGGGGTGATGGCATTGCCGATCAGGATCAGCAACGAGGCCACCGGGGCGAGCATTTCGGCCAGGACCCGGGTCGGCCCGGCCAGCGCCAGGCCGACCGGATACGGGTGCTGGCGGCCGATGGTGCGCGGCAGCACGCCGATCACCACATAGGTGACCAGGACCATCACGCCAACGAGGAGGGCGCCGACCCAGAACTTGAAGCCGAGTGTGGTCAGGGCGACCTTGGCCACCATGACGGTGGCGGTGATCTCGGCGGTGATCCGCAGCAGCAGCAGCAGATTGGTGTAGCGGGGCCGGTCGTCGGTGATGGTGAGCAGGGACGACGCCCCCCGGCGGCCCTCGCGGGCCAGCTCCTCCAGCCGGGCCGGCGAGACCATGGTGATGGCGGCGTCGGCGGCGGCGAGCAGTCCGGCCAGCGGCACCAGGGCGGCAGCCGTCACCAGCAACAGCACGTCAAGGCTGTCCACGACCCCGGTCAGCCCCGCCCTGTCCGGTCGGCGGCGTTCGTCTCGGGATCGGCCGGCCCGGCGAGCCCGACGGTGTCCAGCACCGCGGCGTCGGTGGCGGCGAGACGGGCCTTGCGGGCCTTCGCGGCCTGCTGCTCACGCCAGGTGTCCAGCAGCTCGTTCTGCAGCCGGAACATCTCGCGCTCCTCGGCCGGTTCGGCGTGGTCGTAGCCGAGCAGGTGCAGCACGCCGTGCACGGTCAGCAGGTGCAGCTCGTCCTGCACCGAATGGCCCGCCTGTGCCGCCTGTTCCGAGGCAACCGCGGGACAGAGCACCACGTCGCCCAGCAGCGCCGGGCCGGGGCCCGACTCGTCGGGCCGGCGGGCCGTGTCCAGCTCGTCCATCGGGAAGCTCATCACGTCGGTGGGGCCCGGCTCGTCCATCCACTTCACGTGCAACTCGGTCATCGCGTCCGCGTCGACCAGCAGGATGGACAGCTCCGCGAGCGGGTTGATGTGCATCCGGTCGAGCACGTAGCGGGCGACCGACACCAGGGTGATCTCGTCCGCCCGGTAGCCGGACTCGTTGGCCACCTCGATCGTCATCGCGCCGGCTCCGCGTTGCCCCGCCCATTGCGATGGGCGGCCGACGCGTCGGACCGCTGGGTGGGCCGACCCGGCCGGCGATGCTGGCGTTCGGGGGCTGGACCGTTCTGCTGGTCCCATTTCTCGTACGCGTCCACGATGTGCCCGACCAGCCGGTGCCGGACGACATCGCCCGAGGTGAGCAGCGAGAAGGAAACGTCGTCGAGGTCCGCCAGGATCTCCCGGACCACCCGCAGGCCGGAGCGCTGCCCGCCCGGCAGGTCGACCTGGGTGACGTCGCCGGTGACCACGATCTTCGAGCCGAAACCGAGCCGGGTCAGGAACATTTTCATCTGCTCGGGTGTGGTGTTCTGCGCCTCGTCGAGAATGATGAACGCATCGTTGAGGGTGTTGTGGGTGACCAGGAAGTCGTCGGTGACGTACAGCGAGTCGGCGGCCGCCACCTGGATGCAGAGCGTCTCCTGCACGCCGACCGGCTCGATCGCGTCGATGAACCGCATGGGCCGGCCCCCGCCCGTGCGGTCGTAAAGGGCCATCTTGCGGGTGAGACGGAACGGGGCCATGCCGCGAGGCAGGCGGATGTCGAGGATGTGGGCGTCCTTGCGGTGGCCGACCGGTCGTCCGTTGGCCAGTCCGGGCTTGCGTCCCGCGGCCGGACGAATCCGGCGATACACGGTGCCGCCCAACGAGCGAACCAGGTAAATGACGTCGTCGGCCAGTCGCGAGGAGCAGGACGTGTACTGCACCCGGCATGTGCGGCCGAGGTGGGTCACCGGGCCACCATCTGTATCCATCAGACCCTGCAGGATTGCCAACCGGATTCGCGACGAGTTGGCCAGGTAGCACTCGGGAATGAACTTGGTCGACGACCGGGTCCCGGCCAGGCCGAGTTCGCGCAGAATGATCGTGACCGGGTTGGCGATCCGCAGCCCGCCCCGTCCACCGGTCCGATTCCGCAGCGTCCAGTCGTAGGGCGACGTGTGGATGAGCTCGATTCCGAGCGGGTCGAGGGCCGATTGGAGCGCCTCGGACAGTTCCGGATCCTTCGTGGAGAACGACGGCGTCGTCGACGTGGTCAGGCACCCGTCGCCCAGCAGCAGACCCATGGCGTAGGCGTCGATCGGTACCTCGCTCTCGACCTGCTGCGCGGGAGCCATCATCGGGATCTCGAAGCGGCGGATGTAACCCCGCCGCAGTCGCCCGATCATGTCGGCGGTGGTCACCACCCGGGTCCGACCGCGTCGCTTGTCCTCCGGGGTCGCGACCGTCCAAAGGTGCTCGCCGCAGGCCAACGTGACCGCGCCGTCCTGGGTCGTCACCCGATACACCTGACGAGGACCCTGCGGAAAGACCCCGAGAACCGGGGTCGGCTCGCCCGTGGACCCGATCACCAGGTCGCCGACCTGCAGGCTGCCGATCGGCCGGAATCCGGTGGGCGTCAGGACCCGGGCGTCGTACGGCTGCGCGCGACCACGCATGTAGGCCAGCGGCGCGACCTCGAGGGTGCCGGCGGCCATCAGCCGCGGGATCGACTCGGGGTCGAGCATGTCGTGCAGCGCGTCGTACAGCGGGCGCAGGTACGGGTCGATCTTGTCGGACAGGGTGCCTGGCAAGAAGCCCAAGCGCTCCCCCGCCTCGACCGCGGGCCGGGTCAGGATGATCCGGGTGACCTGCTTGGACTGCAGCGCCTGCACCGCCTTCGCCATCGCCAGATAGGTCTTGCCGGTGCCGGCCGGGCCGATGCCGAACACGATGGTGTGCTCGTCGATCGCGTCGACGTAGCGCTTCTGGTTCACCGTCTTGGGTCGGATGGTGCGGCCGCGGCGGGACAGGATGTTCAACCCGAGCACCTGCGACGGTGACTCGGCCGGAGCGCCGGCGGCCGGCGGCTCGGCGAGCATGCCGATGGTCCGGCGGATGGTGTCGGGAGTGATCACCGAACCCGACTCCTGCAGCGCCAGCAACTCGCGGATGGTGCGTTCGGCCAGCGCGACGTCGGCGGCCGCGCCCTTGAGGGTGACCCGGTTGCCGCGCACGTGGATGTCCGCGGCCAGGCCCTCCTCGAGCAGGCGGAGCAGGGCGTCGCGGGAACCCAGCAGCCCGAT
>DATDBV010000055.1:0-4206 GCA_036524715.1 Nakamurella sp.
TCCGGGTACTCGGCCAGCTCTTCCAACCGCAGCCGGAGTCCGGTCAGCCGGGTCCTCAGCTGATGGGAGATGTCACCGGCCAGGTCCCGTTCCCGAGCGATGAGCGCGGAGATGTCCTGCGCGGAGGAGTCGAGCACCTCGGCGACCCGGTCCAGCTCGGGTATGTCGTATCGGCGGCGGAAGGTGCGGAAGTCGCCGGAGCCCAGGCGGGCGGCCCGCCGGGCGACATCAGTCAGCGGGGTCGCCAGCCGCCGGGCGGTCAGCACCGCCACTCCCGCCCCCACCACCACCGAGAGCATGATGGCCAGGGCGACCAGGGCCAGCGCCTTCCACTGCTCGGCCCGCAGGTAACTCTCCGGCACCGATAGCCGCAGGTTGCCCCCACCGGCCATGGCCAGGGACTCGGAGTAGACCAGGTTGGTGACGGTGGTGCCGATCGACTGGTCGATCCGTCCGGCCATGGTGATGTCCAACCGACCACCCGGTGGCACCGCAGCCTGCAGCTGTCCCAGGTCGATCGCCGACGAGCCGGACTGATTGGCGATGGAGGCGGCGATCGACTCCAATCGGCTGGACAGGTCGCTGCGCATCAGGTCATCGACGACGCGCCAGGACACGATGGACAGCGGCACTCCGAGCGTCAGCACGGTCGCCGCGATGACCAGCAGGATCGAGACCAGCACCCGACGTTGCATCAGCGGTCCGGTCGGTCGATCACATGGGCGTCTCGGGGCGTCTCGCGAACTCGGCCGCCCCGTGCCGTCCGCCGCAGGCCGTATCGACGGCTCGCTCGGCAAGCCCCGCTCACGGGTCAGTCCGTTTCGAAGCGGAAGCCGACCCCGCGGACGGTGGAGATCCGCTGGTCGGCGCGGTGGTCGCCCCGCCGATCGCCGCCGCCGTCCCCCTCCGGTCGGGCGATCTTGCGCCGCAACCAGGACATGTGCATGTCCAGCGTTTTCGAGGTCTTCATGGTCGGGTCGTTCCACACCTCGGCCAGGATCTCCTCGCGGGTGACCACCTGGCCGGCGCGGCTCATCATCACCCGGAGCAGCTCGAACTCCTTGTTCGACAAGGTGACCTCGACCCCGTCCACCTCGACCCGACGGGAACCCGTCTCGACCCGCACCCCGCCGATCTCCATCAGGGCCGGCACCCGGCGGCGCAGCAGCGCGCGGACCCGAGCCAGCAACTCGGCCATCCGGAACGGCTTGGCGACGTAGTCGTCGGCGCCGGCATCGAGGCCGACCACGAAATCCGCCTCGTCCGTTCGTGCGGTCAGCATGAGGACGGGCAGATCCTTGCCGGCCGACCGGATCCGCCGACACACCTCGAGCCCGTCCAGGTCGGGCAGGCCCAGGTCGAGGATCACCAGGGTGATCTCGGATCCGTTCTCGCCGAACGCCGCCACCGCGGCGTTGCCGGTCGGGGCGGGCCTGACCTCGTAGCCCTCCCGCTGCAGCGCCCGGGTCAGCGGCTGCGCGATGGCCGGATCGTCCTCGACCAGCAGCACCGTCGTCACGACGACCACCTTACGATGCCGTGGCCGGTCGGCCCGTGCCCTCGGCCGCCCCGGCGAGAGTCGCTCAACGTTGGCCCGGCTCACCTTCCGGGGTTTCTTCAGGGTCTTCGTCGCCCAACGGCGAGCGCATCATCACGGTCGGTTCCGGTTCGGCGAAGTTGGGCAGTGGCGTCTGTTCCGTCGGGCGGGCGTGCCGGCCACGAGTCGCCGACGCCTGAGCCGCCGGGCCCGGCTCCACCACCGGTTCACCCGCTGACGGGCTGCGGGTCAGCACCGTCGGCTCCGCCGGCGGTTCGGTGTCACTCGCGGAGGGAATGCGGGTCATCACGGTCGGCTCGGCCGATGGGGATGGCTCCCCGGCGTTCGGGACCCCGGCCGGCGGGGCCCACGGCGCCGGCGGCGGATAGCCCTGCGGGTAGCCCTGCGCCGGGTACCCCTGCTGACCGGCGCCCGGGTGCGCGCCCGGCGGGTATCCGCCCTGCTGGGGATGGCCGGCGTTCGACGGGTAGCCACCCGGCGGATATCCCTGCTGGTAGCCCGTCGGCTGCCCGGGCTGCTGGTAGCCCGGCAGCGGCTGACCCTGCGGATAGCCCTGCTGCGGATAGCCTTGCTGCGGCTGATAACCCTGGGGATAGCCCTGCGGTGGGTACGCCTGGGTGTAGCCCTGGGACGGCGGGTACGTCTGACCGTAGGCCGGTTGGGCGTACGGCTGTCCGTAGGCGGGCTGTTGGCCGGCACCAGGTCCGGTCGGCCCCCCGGCCAGCGGTTGCGGACCGGTGGACGTGACCGGCGGCGGCTCCTGGCTGCCGCGTTCCGAGTCGTCGGCGGCGTAGTCGTCGACATTCACCGACCCACGGTGGGTCTGCTCCTTCTCGTCCCGGATCAGCTGGTTCAGCTGCGCCTGCACCTTGGGCAGGTTCGCCACGTTGCGGAACTTCAGCGGCTGGTCCGCCGACGACTCCACGATCAGCGACCCGTAACCCATCAGCCGGCCCCAGAAGGTGACCTCGGTCTCCATGTTCGCGATCTGGCCGAGCGGGATCTGGTGCTCACGTCGGGACAGCAGACCCGTCCGGAAGAAGATGTGGTGGTTGCTTATCACGAAGTGCTCGGTGCGCCAGCGGATGAACGGGATCAGCACCAGGACGATCAGCGCGATCACCGCGACCGCGACGATCGCCCACTGCACCCAGCTCGGCCAGTCCCAGCCCCGGCTGTTGGCGAACGCGATCACCGCGGCGCCGCCACCGACGATCAGCATGAAGAAGATGATCGGGAGGATCAGCACCTTCCAATGCGGCCGCTTGCGCAGGTAGATCTTCTCGCCGCTGACCAGCAGATTGTCCGGATAGGGCATCTGAGACTCCCCTGGGATGGTCGGAACCGCCGGCCCGACTGCTCGCGCGCCTGTCTGTCGCTGTGGATCACGCTACCGCTGGACACCGTGCCGGACAGCGGGACGCCCTGATCACCGCCTTCCCGCGACGGGATTGCCCCGACCGGGTGCTGCCCACCTCTGCGCCCGCACCCGCCGCTCCGGTGCCCGGGCAACGCTGATCAGTCGAACGATCGTGCCTGATAGTGCGGAAACCTCTCCGCCTCGACCGCCGCTGACCCGCCGCCGCGCTGTTCTGTCGAAAGCTGACCCGATGTGTCCTATATGTTGCTGTTCGGCTCGTTTCAACTTGATGGCACAGACCCCGCCAGGGGAGCTACCCGCTGTTCTGTCGAATAGCGAGCTGACCGAAATATCCCAGGATCCATTCTCTGCACAGCCGGTCCACCGGACGCCGATCAGTCGAACCTCCCGATGCCCGAAATGCGCCGAACGCCTACTTTGGACGGGCGCGCCCTGACGCTGCGCTGATCGAAAACCCATTTCCGGCGCCGTTTTGTCCGGCTTGGTGGGTCTTTGATCAGCGCAACCCGCCGGCCTCGGCCGGCAACGACGAACCCGCCAGCACGGCCAGGTTCACCTTGAGGGGGACGGCCCCGACTGGGACCGGCCTGCCGTTCAAGACTCGTGTTTGGCGCCGTTTTGTCCGATTCTGTGGGGTTTCGATCAGCGCACCCACGAGGCCGAACGGCGACGACACCAGTGGGCCCCGCACAGCCCGGCTCAGGCCGAGGGGGCGGCCCCTCAGCGGCCTCGGGGCCGGCCCGCTGATCACCTCGGCGAAAGCGCGCCCGATTTGTACGAATCGGCGCCGAGATGATCAGCCTCGCCCGCGCAAGCCGATCCGACGTCCGCACCAGCAGCCGAAGAAGGCTGCGCATATGGATCTCGGAGCGTTGGGGTCGCCGAGCCACTGGTTCACGTTGATGGGGCAGCTCCGGGCAGGCAACCACACGCTTTCCCGGGCGCTGCTCACCGAGGCCGGCCACCGCTTCAACTGGCTCAGCCCGGGCAAGCAGGCGCTTCGGGAGAACCAGTTGCCCGAGGCCCACTACCGCCGCGGGATCACCGACCAGCTCGGCGCCACCCCTCGCCGCGTCCGGCAGCAGCCCTAACCACCGGGCCAACGCCGGCCCTGCGCTTGGCCGCAATCGCGATCAGCGAACCCCGGGCGCCGGGCGCGGCCCGAACACGGCCGAACCGAGCCGGACGATGGTCGACCCCTCGGCGATGGCGTCGGCGTAGTCACCGCTCATCCCCATAGACAGCTCGGTCGCCCGTTCGGCGCCCG
>DATDBV010000056.1:0-27678 GCA_036524715.1 Nakamurella sp.
TGCCCTCCGGCACCGCGCCGCTGGCCCTGATGGCGGCGAGCACATTGGACCAGAAGGCGTGCGGAGAGTCATCGGTGTGATCGAGTCCGAGCCAGGCGAACGCGTGATCGATCTGCCGGAGCTCGAGCCAGGAGGCCACCGTGACGGTCTTGCCGAACCCCGGCCCCGCGCTGACCAGCGTCAGCCCGGTGTCGAACGCCTTGTCCAGTTCCAGTTCGAGCCGACGGCGCCGGACGGTGACCGGGAGCGAGGACGGGGGTCTGATCCGCAGCGTGGACGGAGCTCGCGCGGCAACTCGCACACCCATCACCCCCAGCCCTGGTGGTCCTGGAAACAACTGGAACTTGGTCGCCGGCGGATCTGCGGCGGCCTGGGTCATCGGTGAACCGGCCCCAGGCTACCGGCGGCCCGCAACCCCCGGTGCGCAAGCACCCCTGGAAGGTGTCGGACATCTTCGATGCGACACGCAACCATCCGGTCGGGGTGACGCGGGTCCGGTCGCCGAGGACGACGATTCGAGGCAACAAATGCTTGACCGGGATCGGGATGGGAACCCATCCGGGTGCGACGGTGACGGCTCGGGAGGAATGGGTGTCGACGCTCGAATACGAGATCAGTGTCTCCGGCGAAGTGCCCGCCGACGTGCTCGATGAGGTCGAGAACTTCTCGGTCGAGGTGGTGCCGGTCCGCACCGTCATGCGCGGTCCGGTACCGGATCAGGCGGCGCTGCACGGAATCATCAACCGGCTGCAGAGCCTGGGTTTGGACCTGATCGAGGTCCGCCGGATCGGCGAGCGGGCCGACTGAACCGGTCAGGGCCGGCCGAGTGATGGGAGTCGAGGATGGCAGCGATCTACGAGTTCCAGGTGTCTGGTCAGATCGGCTCGGTGATCCGTTCGGCGCTACCCGAGATGCAGACCTTCGAGGAGACGTGCGGGGCGCGCACCTTCCGCGGAACCGCCGGCGGCCCCCAGGACATCGGTCGACTCCTGGACCTGATCCGATCGCTGGACCTGGTCGTCGAGGAGTTGCACATCGCCGCCCGGCCCGACAATTCACTCGTCGGTGACGACAACGTGCCAGTCGTAGACGACCGTGGTTCGCAGAACAACATCCTGTAGCGATCGGCGGGCCGGACTGAAGATCACCCAGGCCAGGCCGGCCGGGAAGAAGACACAGAAGACGGCCCGCAGGAAGGAATGCGCCCAGCGCAGCATCCGATGCCGGTTGGTCAGCACCCGCAGGCCCATCACATAGTCGCCGTAGCTGCGGCCGGTGGTCACCCATCCGACGGTCAGGTAGATGACCGCGACGCACCAGCCGAAGACGAAGGTGAACCAGAACGGCATGGCCGGCCAGCTGAACGTGGCCGGCGACCAGACCAGCCGGGCCAGGACCAGGCCGAGGTAGGCGAGCGAGCAGACGACGATCACCATCGCCAGATCGATGCCGGCCGCCGCGGAACGAGTCACGATCCCGGCCGGTCGGTGCTCGTTCTGCCCCGAGGTTGACTTGGTGGTCGGGTTCACCGCGGTCGATTCGGGTCGGGCGGGAGCCTTGGGTCGTGGCGGCCGTTCGGGACCCGGGTCTCCGGCACCGGCGGCACGTCGCCTGATGCGGGCAAGCCGGCGGCCGGCGATCCGTCGAGCTGTTGACGCCGGCCAAGCACGCGGCCGACCAACTGGCCGATGGCGTCATCGGCGTGCTGACCTTGAACTCGAACGCCGTGCACCGCCTCGGATGCCAGCGAGCCGGTCGAGTCGCGGATGATGCCGGCCAGGTCTATGCCGTCGACGACCCTGTTCGCGATGCCGATCAGGTCGATGTGCGCCATCGCCGCGTCGAAATCGACGCGGGCCACGATCATGTCGGGATCCACCCGGGCGACGATGGCATCCAGGTCGAGTCCCGCGACAATCCCCTCGATGTCCACCCGCGCGACGATCGCGTTCAGGTCGAGGCGATTCACGATCCGGTTGAGGTCGACGCCCTCGACGATGGCGTCCAGATCCAGCCGCGCAATGACCGCGCCCAGATCGACCCCGGCGACGATCGCGTCCAGATCCAGCCGGCCGATGATCCGATCCAGGTCCACCCGCGCCACGATCGCGTCGATGTCCAGCCGGTCGATGATCCGCTCGATGTCGACTCGGGCGACGATCGCGTCCAGATCGAGGCTGTGCACGATCCGATCCAGATCGACCCCGGCGACGATCGCGTCCAGATCCAGCCGATCGATGATCCCGTCCAGATCCAGCCGCGCGATGATCCCGTCCAGATCGACTCGGGCCACGATCGCGTCCAGATCCAGCCGATCGATGATCCGGTCGACGTCCACACGGTCGATGATCGTGGCCAGGTCGACCCGGGCGACGGCGGCGTCGAGATCCACCCCGGCAACGGCGGCGTCCAGGTCGACCCGGGCCACCGCCCCGTCCAGATCGACCGCGGCCACTACGGCGTCCAGATCCACCTGGTCCAGCACGACCCGGGTCAGGTCCAAGCCCTCGAGCGCCACCCGGACAACCGCGTCGATCACCGGCCGCAGGGGGCCGAGCAACCGGTCGATCAGGCCGGGTGCGTTCGATGGGTGAGGCGCTGGGGCCGACGAGGGCCCGCGGGGCACCGACCCATCGGGATGCGGGAAGGCTCGGGCCGTCACCTCCGACACCGCGGCCTCGGTGGTGCGGACGGCAACCCCGGCGCCCCACCGCAGCGGACCGCTCGCGGTCCAGGCCGCACCGGCGGCACCGCGGGCGAGCGATTCGAGCCGACCGCGGTGGGCTGCCCTCGATCCCGGCGCCGACGAAGGCGTCCGCGAGTCAGGGTTGGTCACCGCAGCGCTCCTTCATCCGGTCCGTCTCGATCATTGTTCGTCACCGGAGTCCGGAACCGCGTCACCCGGCCCGAATGACTGTGTTCAGCGTGGCACACAGTCGGCCGCGAGCAGCGGCTCGCGGTCTTCGGCGATCGAGCCCGCTGGACGCTGGGAGCCGCTGCGCAACCTCAGCTGCGCCGGGCGGGGGATGTTCGCCGGAACCAGTTCGATGCGCCGGAAAGGCCGGCCAGCGCGGCGGCGCGGTCCATGGCCGTGTCGATCAGCGTCCGGCCATCACCGGCGACCTCGACGGCGACGCCGGGGTACGCGACCCGCGCGAGATTGTCGGCGGACAGCCGGACCCGGTTCAGCCAGTTCTGCAACTCCTGGGGTGGGCGTTCGGTCGGCCGGAGCAACAGGCGAGCCTGCTGTTGCCAGGCCGAGCCGCCCTCGGCGGTGAACAGGGTGGAAGCCGGGTCGCCGCCGATCCCGAGGGTCGCCAGTCCAGCCCGGACCACCCACTCGGCCGCCAGCGCGTCGGCGGCGACCGGCGGCTTGGTCCGCGCACCGTTGTTCTCCGTGACCAGCCATCTGGCGACCGGCTGGTACATGCGGCGCAACTGCGGCGCGAGCGGCTCCCTGGCTGCCGCCGCCACCCAGCGCAGGCTCTCCGTCCGGGCGGGATTGCCTGGCAGGTCCAGGAACTCGGCCGGTAGCACGACTATCCACACGGCCATCCGAGCCAGGCCGGCCTTCATCAACTCCGGTTCCAGCCGGTCGAACGCGACCGCCTCCAGCAGCCTGGTCTCCGGCGCGTCGGGCCGGCTCCGCGGCGCGTTCGGCAGCAGCGGGGAGATCGGCGGCCTGATCGAGAACTGTCGGTGCCAGGCCAACGGCCCGGTCGAGGTGTACGGCGCCGGCAGACCCTGCCCACTCAGGCCGGTGACGATCGACGCCGTCGCCTCGTCCGGCACCGACGAGGCCAGCAACGAGGCCGCGAACTCGCCGAGCCGCTCGACCGGAACCGCGTCACGCAGCTGATCCAGCAGATCGCGCAGCACGGCCGGGCCGGGCGAGACCTCGCCGAAGCATCGCCGGAACTCGGCGGTCAACATGCTCGGGTCGACCCGCAACCGGCCCTGGCCGGTCAGGGAGCACCGCAGGAAGGCGGCCGCCCCGATCACCACCCGCTGTTCCGGCGAGACGCTGCCGTCCAGGCCGGCCCGCACGAGCCCGGCCGCCCGCTCCCCGTCGACCAGGGAAAGGTCGTTCAACGTCCGACCCGGCACGTACACCTGCGGGAGCGGGCCGGCGACCTGAGCGACCAGCCGGCCGACCGCCGGGTCGGCCAGCACGGATCCGGGCGGAAGGTCGTCGAGCCGTTCGGTGAGCGCATCGAGCAGGACCTCGTGCCAGAGCCACGGCGGGATCGGTGGCCACCCGGCGACCGCCGAACGAGTCACCGCCGCACCATCTCCACCCACCATCGCGGGCACCAGCGCTCGCCGCGCTCGATCGGACAGCGCCGCCCGCACGGCAGGCATGGTCTCCGCACCGGTCAGGCCCACCCGGTCGACGAAGGCGGCCACCGCCAGGATGTATGTTGCGCGGGCCTCGTCCGACTCGACAGCATCGAGCCACTGCACCGTTTGGGGCAGGTCGTCGGCCAGTCGGGACAGGGCATCGCGGGACAGCACGGCGGCCCCGGGGAGCCGCGGGACCGCGCCCGGTTGCAGAACATGGGGTTTGAGCAACTCCCGGATGTAGGCGTCCAACACCGGATCGACGACGTCGGACGGGGCCCTTCCGCCGGCCTCGTCCAGCGCCGTCAAGATGTGGTAGGTGGCCTGCAACGGAGCGGCGCCCCAGCGCACGGTCGCCTCGACCAGGCGGTTCAGGAACGGTCCGGGCAACGCCGACACCGGCGGGAACCCCTGGGCGGCTGCGGCCGCCGCTCGGCGGGCCAACTCCGGTTGATGGTGCAGGACGTCGTCGGGCAGGGTGAGCACGACCGCGGCAAGCGCGAACAGCGGCCAGCGGTCCAGCCCGGAACCGACCTGCTCGCCCAGCCGGTCGATCGACCCCCGCACCCGGTCCTCCCAGCCGAGCCGGCAGACGGCCTCGGCCAGCTGCGCCCAGGGCCCGATCACCAACGGCGTGCCGTCGCCCAGGAGATAGCCGCTCGGGGTTCGTTCGGCCGGGACGGCCGGGTCGTGCACGGTCGCCGCGTCACCGGGGACCTGATGCCAGGCGTCGGCATTCGCCGGCGGGACGCCGACCACGGCCGGCGATCCGGCCCGCACGACCTCCTCGGCGGCCCCGGCCTCGTAGGTCGAAAACGTCATCGACCAGCCCACCGACGACAGCAGGAAGTGCGTGATCAACGACGTCCACATCGCGGCCGCGACCGGCATGCCCACGACGACCAGCGGGACACCGGTCGTCAGCGCACGTTCCGCCGCCGCCAGGACGAACTCCCGCTGGCCGGGATGCAACTCGACGAAGTCCAGTCGCCGATCGGGATCCAGCGGTGAGGCCGGCGACAACCGCGGCGGGTCGCCCAGTGTCGCCGCCTCGATGGCGTCGGCGCGGTACGGGGTGAGCCAACCCTGCGCTCCCCAGAAGTCCGCCGGGCGGTAACGGCTCCACTGGTCGCCGCCGGCGACCCCGCCGCGCGGTTCCGGTGGGGCGATCAGCAGGCCGTGGGCGAAGAAGGCGTCCCGGCCGGATCGGTCGCGCCCGGCCGCCGCCAGGTGGGCCAGGCTGCGGTAGCCATCGGGCAGCTGATCCAGTCGCAGGCACCGGGGGAGCTGGTCGATCTCGGCCTGGGTGGTCAACGGGCCGATGGCCGGAGTCCGGAAGCTGCCGAAGGGCCGGACGGCGGCCTTGACCGCCGCCTCCGGCAACTGGGCGGAGGGCGGCGCGGCCTGCACCTGTTTGACCTTCCAGCCGGGCACCGACGAATAGGGCCCGGGCGTCTCGCACGCCGTGTAGGTGAACTGACCGATCAGCACGGCGTTCACGACTCCCAGCGCGACGACCAGAGCAGCCAACGAAGTGGATCGCCAACCCGTTGCGGGCTGGCGCCCGCATCGGTGAGCTGACGCCCGCGAGGTCCGTGACCCAGGGCCGACAACGCGAAGTACCGCACCTGCTGGAAGGAGGATTCGACCAGGTTCACCAGGGTGCGCTCGTTCATGGCCAACAGCAGCGATCGCACCTCGTCGTGCACGCGACGGCCGTCGGAGTCGAGGTACAGCTGGCGGCCGGTCACGTACGGATCACGCCACAGGGCGTTGCCCGGACCGATCAACCGGCTGACCGAGGACTGCGGCGTGCGGGCCGCGGTCTGCATGCCGTCGAACTTGGCGAACACCACCGCGGCCCGTTGCGGCAGCGGACCCGCGGCCTGGCCGCGCAGCCGCCGGACCTCCTGAACCACGTTGTTGACCACCGTCGTCGCGGTGTCCCCCTGCGGGGGCAGCGGCACGACGCCACGCAGCCAGTCCCGAATCCCGTTGAGCTGCAACGGGTCGATCAGGATCACGATGAGGTCGGAGCCGGTCAACGCCGGGGCGTACGGCCGCACCGTCTCGGCACCCGACATGTCCTCGCCGGCCACGTCGAACAGCGCCAGGGCCCGGTTGCGGCCGTTGGGCCGCTGCCCGATCGAGGCGATCATGGGCCGCAACAAGGCCGGCTGCACCGCCGCGCTCGTGGTGCCTTCGGCGAGCTTTCCGGTCCGGGCCCCGAACCGGTGCTCCTCGAGTTTGGTCTTCGACTCCGGATCGATGGGGTGCAGATGGCCACCGATCCCGGGCAGCAGCCGGCGCTCCAGATGCGAGATCAGTGCGCTCAGGTAGGTGGTCTTGCCCGAGCTGCGAGCGCCCACCATGACCACGCCCAACACATCGCTGGACCACCAGTTGGGCGGCAGGTCCGCGTGGCAGTGCGGGCACACGTGTCGTTGGCTGGTGTGCGAACACCGTGGACAGGCCGCGGCGTTCTGCGGCGGGTCCAGGACCTCCGTGCGGCGCTCGACGCGGTGCGGTCGCACCCAGGGGAACACCGGCAGGTCCGACACCACATCGGCCGGGTCGGCCGAGCCGGGATGCAGCAGCTCGGTCATCGGCAGGTCGGGTTCCCGCAGGCAGGAGCCCTGGCACCGGAAGTGCTGCACCTGCAGGTCGGTGCTGCGCAGGCAGCGGGGGCATCGCAGGCCGGGGGTCGGGGGTGCGGACGGCGGCTCGGACGATGTCGCCAGCGGATCCAGCACGATCGGCGTGGCCCCCAGGCTGGTCCAGGCCAGCAGCCGGGTGTGCACATCTTTGGGGATCTTGATCTCCTGAACGGCCGGCACGAACTGTCCCGGGACCAGCGCGGCGGCCGGCAGTTCCCCCCGGCACAGCTCACGGGCCGTCGGCCCGTCCGTGCTCAGCGGGAATCCCCCGGGGTCGCCGATCAGCATGAACGACAGGTTGGGCCACCCGGGCCGATCCACCGACAGCTGCAGCCGGCGCGACGAGGAGAACCGGCCAACCGCGGCGAGGTCGTACCGCACCACCCACCGTCCGGGGTACGACATCCGGAACTGGCCGCCCTTGATGCTCGCGTTGGCATACCGGGTGTAGCCCTGGACCAGCACATCCACAGGTTCCGGCGGCAGCGCGAGGACCACCCCGCCGTGCTCGTCGAACTGGTCGCGGTTGAAGGACTGCGGCGGCCCCCCGTGGGATTGCCCGCCCGGAGCGACGATCCACACCCCGAGGAAGTTGGCCCCGGTGGGCCAGCTGGACCGGACCAGCTGCCAGTCGACCCGTTCCTCGATCTGTAGCTCGTCGATGTCGCCGACGTAGAGCACGGGCGCCTGCGCCCCGATGAGCCAGGACCCGGAGAACTCGGTGACCACGGTGATGGTCCACTGGGAGTGACGCCCCCCGTCCGCGTGGGTGTCCAGCGGCATCCACCCGATCGACTCCTGGTCGCCGTCCCGGGTCACGGGCTCCCGGACCCGCCGGCCGAGCAGCGGCTCCTGCAGCTCCCACTGGGCCTGCACCTGGGCGGTGCCGAGCACGGTGTCGCCGCTCGGTTCGCCGGTTTCCAGATAGATCACCGCGGTCCCGCGACCCGGTCGGGTCCAACCGACCGTCACACCCGGGCGGCCGTCGCGCAGCTCGATCGCGGCCCGCAGATCGGTGACCGCGTCCGGCCGGCCCGGCACGGTGACGGCGCGGACCAACCCGGCGGACGATTCGAACGATCCTTCCAGCGAACCGAGGGTCTGCGCCTCGGTGTAGACGCGGTACGAGTAGGCGGCCCCGGGCTCGACGTCGCTGTCGCGGAATGTGTCGCCGGTGAACCTGAGCAGCAGCGACGGGTCCGGCCGGGAGGGCAGCGGTTGGTCCGGCAGCGATCGCATCACCCGGACGCGGTCGACGCCGGCAGGTCGGGTCCAGCTCAGCAGGACCCCGTGTTCGGCCGGCTCCACTCTCAGGTCCTGCACTTCCAGCAGCACCCGCCCGACCGCGTGTCGGACCGCGACCGCGTCGGCCAGGTCGTCGGCCGAACCGACCGAGTAGGCGAAAACGGCCAGGAACCTGCTGCCGTCATCGGGCAGGACCGCCTGGTTGGCCATCGTCAGCAGCAACCGATGGGCCAACCCAGGACCCTCCGGCACTCCGGTCCCCGACCCGCAGACGAGATACACCGTCGACCGTCCGGCCGGATCGGCTCTGGGCGACCAGTGCAGCAGGGTGCGCCCGGAGCCGTCGACCGCCACCTGCAGCGTCGCATCCGACTCGGCGAACGCGTCCCAGGCGGTCGAGATCAGCCCGATGTCCGGAAGGGTGTCCTCGGTGACGGGCGTGCCTCGACCGGCCCCGCCGACTTGCTGGCGGGTCGGCGGCGGTGGCGGTGGCGGTGGCGGAGTCCTGGCGGGAGGTGGTTCGGTGCCCGCCGAATGCCGGCCCAAGGACGGCGGGGGGTCGGACGGTGCCGGCGACGGTCCCGCGGACGCGGCCCTTGCTCCGGTGTCCGTCGCCGCGACCGACTCCCGCGCCCGCAGTTCTCGGAACCACTGCGGCGGCCCTTCGTCGTCACGATCGACCTCCTGCGGGTTGCTGGCCACCAGGTTCAGCACGGGCGCGTCGGGTACCGGCGGGGCCACCGGCCCGGGCTCGGGTTCGTCCCGGGCCGACCGGTACCAGGCCGGCGGCTGCCAGTCCGCCGGCCGGCCATCCGCCCGATCACCCGGATCCGTCGCGTCGGGCGTCGGCGGCTCATCCCCGCCCTGCACCCCGCCCTGCACGGCCTCGGCCCGCAACTGCACGAGTTGCGCGAGCACCGTCGCCGGCTGGGGCACGCCCGCATAGCGGAACCGGGTCTCCAAAGACTCGACCGTGCCGGTGGTGTCGCGGGCCGCCTGCCGGATCAGGCTGTCCGCCAGCGTCCAGCCCTTTCGGTCCCGAAGGGCCAGCATTCTCGTCGCCAGGTCGGACATCGCCGTCTCAGTCCTTCCCCGCGGCCGGCCGGGCCGAGTTCCGCGCCACGTCCGAACGAGTCCGGCCGCCCACCGGCCCGTAGATTTGCCCCATGGCGATCAACCTGGTGCTTCGTCGTCCGGTTCCGGCCCCCGCGCCCCAGCTACGGATCGTCTGGCAGGGCTTCCGCAACGGCGACGTCGCCGAGGCCCGGTGGGTCGACGCGTCCGCCCGGCCCCATCGATGGTCCGGGTCACGGGGGCTGGCCTGGCTGCAACGCGATGCGCTGCAGGCCAACGAGGAATGGAAGATCAATCTTGCCGGGGTGCCCGGCGACATCCAGGTCATCTCGCTGTCGATGTCCTCGGCCGCCGACCGCACGGTGGGTGTCGTGGTCCAACAACTGGCCGGTGACCCCAATGCCGCCGTGCTGCATCCCGGCGCGGAGCTCGCCGCGGGCGCGGTCATCGACCTGGTGGAGTTCCGTCGGGTCGGCCCGGCCTGGCAGGTGACCGCCCTGAACAGTCCGGTGGGTGCCCCCACCACCGCGGTCGACGCACCCCCGCCGCCCGGACCGCCACCGCACACACCGCCGGTCGCACCGGCCGCGACGCCGTTCCCCGGCTGGTCGGGTCCGGTCAGCGACGGTCCGGCACCGTCCGGACCCACAGCCGTGCCACCCGTGTCGGCGAACGTTCCGCAGTGGACCGACGACGTCGACGACGGCCCGAGGGTCAGCATCCCGGATCGGCTGGCACCCGCCGTGGACGCGGCCCGGTCGACCGGCAAGGTCCGGCGGGCCCGGGTGTCGGCCGTCGTCGACCTGTCCGCGTCGATGTACCCGTGGATCACCTCCGGCGCCGTCGCCGACATCCTGACCGCCGTGCAGGCCGTCGCCGGGGCGGCCCAACGACCGAGCGTGTCCACTCGCTTCTTTCCCGACGGCGCCGACGTCGACCTGCAACTCGACGCCGAACCGGCCGCCGCGCTGCGGGACCAGCTGCGCGCCGTTGGCCTGCGCACCGGCGACCGGGGACACCTGGTGAACGCGCTGCTCGCGCCGGGATCCACCGACACGGTGACCCTGATGGTCACCGACGATCCGTCGCTCGCGGACGAACCCGACGCGGCCGGTGCGACCACCGTCGTCCTCGGTGGGGACACCCGGTCCGGCCCGGGCGCAGCCGCAGAATCGACGTCGGCGTCGGCGGTATTCCTGCCCCCCGGTCCGGTCGATGTCGACCGGCTCGCCCGCGAACTCGCCGACCGGTGCTTCACGACCGCACGTCGATGATCTGCTCGCCGGCACCGACGCCGCCGGGGTCGGCCGGGGCCGGGGTGAAGTAGGTCAGATCCTCCGGCGCGACCGGATGGGTCAGGTCCCAGCGGACGATGAACCGGTCCAGCTGATGGCGGCCCTGGGTGGGCGCGGTCGGCAGGGCGAACAGGGGCGGGGACACGGTCGCCGACGAGTCGGTGGCCAGGAACGAGCGGCCGACCGCCGGGGCCCGGTTGGTGATGCCGGTCGGGCTGAACCCGTCGTAGGACAGCTGCCCCTGCGGGGTGAGCAGCGCATCGGTCATCGCGGCCCAGGACTGTTCGGACCGGATCGCGCCGGCCTCGACCCGCACCGCCGGCAGCAGGCGGTCGCCCATGCCCGAGGACCGGATGCCCTCGACCAGCCGGGTCAGCGCGATGCCGCGGGCCTGCGTCTTGATCTCGGGGAGCCGGAGTGCCTCCAGGAACGAGCGCAGCGGCCCGCCCGGCACCAGGTCGGCATCGGTGGACAGCCGGTTCTCCAGGTCCCGACCGGTCTGCTGCTTGACGTGGTCGATCACCAAACGCCGGCGCAACGCGATGCTGGTATTGAGCCAGTCCTTGCGCAGCAGCTGGCTCCGAGCCTGGTACACCACCGGTTCGTGGGCCTGCGGCACGTAGGTCGCGGTCGCCACGGTCACCGCCAGCGGCAGGTCGCCGGTGAGCCGGGCCGGCACCGCCTGCTCCTGCGGCGTCTGCTCGGGCGCGCCGAACGGCGCGTTCACGTACTCGGCCACCACCTGCGACCACACCCGGCTCTGCCGGTAGATGCTGCTCAGCCGGAACATCTCCTGGGTCAGGCTGACGGCATTGCCGGCCAGCCATTCCCGGCGCTTGGCCGCGACCCGCATCCGGTGGATGGCGTGCATCAGCGCGCGTTGCCCGCGGACGAACGTCAGGAAGGCGCCGATCAGGCACACCAGCAGCGCCCCGACGACGATCCAGATGCACAGGTTCGTCGAGATGACGTCGACGACCCGGAGCACCACGGCCACAACAATCGCGACGACCAGCACGACCAGCCAGGCCAACACCCCCGTGCGGATCCGGCGCTGGGCGGCGAGCGGCGCGTCGAGGTCGACGTCCGACTCGCCCTGAGCGGCGGTGATCATCTCGGCGTAGGCCGCCCGGGCCTTGTCCAGTTCACCGGCGAGCCCGCTGCTGATCGCCCACATGGCGCTGCGCCGCTGTCCGACCCAGGCCGCCAGCTGATGCCGCAGCTGGGCGAAGGTGGCCATCCGCTCCACGTGCCCGCGGTGGCCGGCGGAACGTTCGGCCTCCTCGGCATGGCTCTCCAGCAGCCGGTCCACCCGGATCGCGTGGTAGGGGTCATCCGCCTCGATGGGCCCGTTCTCCGAGCCGGGCAGGCCGTGCGGCACCCGGAACGGCGGGGTCCCGGGCGGTGGGCACAACCGGGCCGGATTGTCGATCACCAGGCGCATGCCCTCACCCGGCAGCGGGATGGACGGGTCGGGGTCGCCGCCGTCGGCGAGCGCGGCCACCGTCCGGACGGTGTCGTCCCAGAGCTGCGGCACCCGAGTGACCGGCTCCTCGCTGCCCGGCGGCGCGTTGCGGCTGAGGAACCCGACAGCTGCCTCCTGCAGCGCCCCGGCCTGGTCGACTGCGGATCCGGGCGCGGCGGACAGGCCGGTCAGCACCACCTGGTAGCCGGACCGGTCGCCGAAGAAGAACTTCGTCGCGCCCTGCTCGAGCCGGCCGCGGGCGGCTCTGACCACCTCGTTCGCCCATGCCTGCGGGGCGCCGGAGATGGCCCGGCGCAGGAAGCCGAAGAACATCTTCAGCGCCGCGCCGAAGCCCAGCTTCTCCGGCGGCGGCGGTTGGAACGGCGGCGGCGGCCGGAATCTGGTGTTCGCGGTGTGCTTGCCCAGGACGGCATAGCCGGCGGCCTCGGCGGCGGCCAGTTGGGCGGCCGGCGCCACCACCGCCATCGGCTCCCCGAACTGGGTGCGGGTGACCGGCAGGGTGCCGGTGGTCCCGTAGACCTCGTCGGCGAGCCGGTCCAGCACCGGAGTGGCGTCCAGTCGACGCAGATAGGCGCGACCGACCGCCACCCCGACCCCCGACCACGGCTGCTCGGCGTCCAGCGGTGCGGCGGCCATCCCGGTCCACAGTCCGGCCGCGGTGCACAGGGCGGCCGCGGCGTGCATGGCGAAGGTCGGCGACCCGGTGCCCAGGGGCTCGATCACGGCCTGCGGGTCGGCGGCGTCCACGGGCTGCACGAGCACATTGACCTGCGAGTCGAAGATCGCGTCGGCGACCACCTCGGTGCCGTCCGCCGGCACGAGCAGGTTCACCAGCGGTGCGCCGGGCGGCAACCGCACCGCCTGCACGAACGCGGTGACGTCCTCGACCGGCACCAACCCCCGCGGTTCGGCGATCGACTGCAGGGCCACCACCCGCGCCGGGCCGGGATTGCGGGGCAGCCACGATCGCAGCTCGACCCGTCCGGCCAGCCCGCCGTCGATCCGCAACCCGGTGGCTCCCGGTGCCGGTTCGGTCCCGCCGGCCGAGCAGTCGTCGGCCAGCTCGATCCAGACCGATGGCGCCACCAGGCCGACCGCGGACCAGTCGTGGACGACCGCACGGACCGCGGCCACCGTCGGCGAGCCCTGCCGTCCGACCACGAACACGTGCACGTGCGGGCTCCTCACGCCTGGACGTCGATGATGGTGGGCGCGGCCTGCCCGGCCGGCCGGTACACGGGGCGATCGAGTTCGGCCAGGATCGCGTCGACGCCCGCCACGAATTGCGGGGCGATCTCCCACTCCCGGGGCACTTGCGCGAAGTTGTGCCGGGTGATGTGCGAGAACGGACCGTTGATCCGGTTCCCGGCGCCGTCGGTCTCCAGCAGGTTCTGCGTCACCTGCGCCTGCAGCCGGCTGAGCCAGTCGCGGGCCATTTCGATGCGTTCCGCGACGGTGCCCACGGCGTCCTGGTCCCGCACGATCTGCGGGGTCTGTCCCGACCGGGCCCGGCCCTGCACGATCCACGCGTTGAGGGCGGGATGTTCGACGATGCCGGGCACCGGCAGGTCCTCGCCGAGCCGGCGGGTGGCGATGTAGGGGGCCAGCGCGGTGAGCCGGTCGTCCCCGTTGCACTGGGCGATCGCCAGGGCCAGCGACTCGACCACGGCGGCCGGAATGCCCCAGCCCTGGACGTCCCGGTTGATCTGCTGCACCCCGAGCAGCGACTCCGGGAAGGACACCCAGCCGCGCTCGTGCCAGACGGTGATCCGCTGATCGGTCTCCCCCGGGCGGGGCGTGCGAATCTCCCCGGTCAGCCGGCCGACCAGCCAGCCGGTGACGAACGCCTGGAACCAGGCGGGAGAAACCGGAACGAACTCGCTCAGCGAACGGCCGCGCCGCCAGCGCCAGAAGGCGGAGCGTTGCTGGACGGAGATGGAGCGGGCCCATTGCTCCTGGATCGGGCCGAGCAACGAGGTGAACACCAGCGGCGAATACGGGAAGGCGTAGGTGCCGACGATCTCGATCGATGGCAGGTCGGTGTTGGATTCCTCGGCGTTCAGGGCCTGGGTCAACCGCTCCAGGGTGGGCCGGGAGTCGATCGCCGGGTCCGCCTCGATGTCCTGGCTGATCCGGCGGACCGCCATCGACGCCCCTCGGAGCGGGGCCGCGGAGAACTGGTACGCCACCTTGACCGGCTGGTCGTGCACCGCGGCGACCATGTTGGGGTGCACGCCGACCAGCGGCGCCGCCAACTGCAGAGCGGTCCGGAAGCGGTTCGCGAAATCGTCCTCCCGCGCCTGCCGGCCCTGGGCGCCGTCGGCCAGCGCCCCCAGGTAGGACTGCAGGCCCTGCCGGACGAAATTCTGCAGCGTCTGACCGGGGCGGCCCGCCCAGATCCGGGCGCCGTCCAGCAGCGACGCCGCGGTCAGCAGCGGCTCGTACCGGCCGGTCTGCGCCGGCGCGGTGCCGGCCAGCATCCGCGGCCACCAGGCGCCCCGCCGACCGATCTTGACCGGGCTGTAGCCGTCCTCGCCGAACGCGATCAGGTGCTCGGCCGGCCCGACCGGTTGCTGGCCGGACGGGTCGACGTCGAAGAAGGTGATCACCTGCTCGACCGCGAAGTGCGCCGAGTCGTCCCGCGAGGGCCGCTGGCCGGACGGCATCTGCATGGACTCGAACGTCGCGTGCAGGTGGTCGGCGAAGCGGTCCGGGTAGGACTCGATGCCCTCCAGCAGCACCTCGTTGGTGGCGGTGGCGAACCGCCCCGGCACCTGGTCACCCAGCGGCCACGCCTGCACGACGGTGGTCTGCACCGACGACACGGCACTGTCCACCGTGCGGGTGTCCTCGGCGGCGACCAGGGCGCGCTCCACGTCGGCGAGTCCGACCGCCAGTGGACGCACCACCTCACCGGCCAGGCCGTCGACCAGATCGGCCACCACCCCCGCGCCGGAGCGCCGGGACACGTCGTACAGGATGCCGCCCAACGTTTCCCGGGCCTGCCGGAGCAGCGCGTGCCCCGGATCGATCATCCCGTCGGTCGCATAGAGCGGGGTCAGCACGTCGGTGCCGGCCTGGTCCGGGGAGCTGGCCGGAACGGCCCGGCCGCGCAGCCAACCCGCCCACTGCCGCAGCTCCCCCTCCAACCGCTCGACCATCTTGCGGGTCACCGGCAGGCCCCACCGCGCCAGGCAACGGAGCACGGCGACCTCGATCCGGCCCTGGACGGCCAGCACCCAGCGGGCCGCGGCGGCCTGCCGGACGGCCACGTCGGACTCCTGCCGGACCTGGCCGTAGACGCCGGGGATCGCCGCGCCGAGTTGCTGTGCGTAGTTGGTGGACCGTTGCCGGCTGCCGGCCGGTGCGGCGGCCGCGATCACCCGGCTCAGGTGCGTGTCCACCAGCTGCGCCTGTTGCGGCTGCGGCCAGACGTCGCCGACCCAGTGGTCCACCGGGGTGATCTCGTCCCGCGGCGGGGTGGGCGGAAGACCGGCCCAGGCCAGCAGCAGGGGGTAACCGTCCGCGGCGTACTGGTCGCGGGCCTCCATTTCGGTCCGTTGCCCCTGCTGCACCGAGATGTCGACGTGGCCGCGCAGCAGCCGGTTCACGGCCAATCGGGCCAGCCGCTGGGCCACGTACTCGGCGTACCGCTCACGACCGAGGCCGATCGAGGCGAAGCCGATCGCGCCGAAGCCGAGCGCGTCGCGACCGCCGCCCGGCGCCCAGGCCAGGTCCGAGTTGTCCGGCAGCGCCTCGGTGTTGCCGAAGTTGGCGACGACATAGCTGAGCACCTGGGTCTGCTGGGCCTCGGACAGCACCATGGAGGCCAACGCACGGGCGAAACCGCGGTAGATCGTGGTGGCCCGGCCGTCGCCGAACAGGGCACCGCTGATCCCGTTGGTGGCGCCGACCGGGAACACGGCCTTGGGGCCGCGACCCAGGGTGGGCGGCTGCTGGCCGATCCGGTAGACGTCCCACTCCTGCTTGGTCCAGCCCTTCTGCGCGGCCGCGCGGGCGTTCATCAGTTCGGCGATCGTGCCCAGCGCGTTGGCGTTGACCCCCGCGCGGGCCGACTCGTCGAGCCGGCCGAACACGTCCGGGGTGTACAGGTAGGCGATCGCGTCGCTGCCCGGGAACCCGGGCACGCTCTGCTGCACGCCGCGCAGCAGGTTGCACACGTCCAGGGTCATCGACGCGCCCGTGCCACCGGCCAGCGAGGACACCACGATGACCATCGTGTTCTGCGCGGGCGAGTAGCGGTTCCCCAGCGCGTGCTGCAGTTCGGCGAAGTCCTGGTTGGCCTCGCCGGTGTTCAACTGCTGCGCCGCATCCCGCAGCCCGCCGAAGATCTCCTTGGCCCGGGCCAGGGTGGCCAGCCGGCCGACGGCGCGAAACTGTCCCGCGCCCATCGCGATCGGCGTGGCGACCTTGCTGGCGTCCGGCCGCCAGCCGACCAGCTGGCTCAGTTGGTTCACCGAATCCTGGGACAGCGCCTGCTCAAGGCCCGCGTCGAGCTGCCGGTAGTGGTCGGCGGGGGAGGTCACCGCGATGTACCGGCCACCCTGCTGGGGGACGGTCGCCGGCAGGCCCTCACCGATCCCGTCGGGCTGGGACGGCACGTCGACGTGCACGAACTGCCAGCAGCGGGGCAGGCCCTCTCGTGGCCACCCACGGCGGCGCAGTTCGGTGTGCAGCTGATCCATCAGGAACTGCAGCGTCTTTCCGCCGGATCCCCCGAGCCCGACGATGAAGAACTTATACATGGATCGCCCTTTCGATTGTCCGGGTCAACCCGGCCAGCCCTGATCGCGCCGCCGTTCGTCCGGCCATCCACCCGCACCCGGCGAGCCCCAGCCGGGTGCTGTTCCCCCGCCGGGTGCTGTTCCCCCGCCGCCACCGGACGGCGGCGGACCCCAACCACCACCGGTGGCCGGTGGGTTCGCCGCACCCCAATCGGGGGCACCTTGTCCCCCGCCGGATCCCGGCTGCGGGCCGGCACCCCAGCCGGGTGACGGTTGCGATCCCGACGGGCCGGACGGGGCGGACGGGGGCGGACCCCAGCCCCCACCGGCCGGCACCGGCGTCGGCGGGGGCGGCGGTTCGGGCGCGCCCGAAGCGTCCCGGGCCCGCCGGCGAGCCTCCGCGAACGCCTCCGGCGCCTCGGCGACCGCCCGACCCGCCAGCTCAGCCCGTTTGGCCTCGTCGGCGGCGGTGTCGACGACCAGGACCAGCCGCGCCTGCACCACGTCGATCGGCGAGACGGCCAGCTGCCGCGGGGCCAGGACGACCCAGGTTCCCTGCACGGCCAGCGGCAGTCGCGGGTGGCCCTTCCCATCGTGCGGCGGGAGCGCGTCGCCCGCCCCGACACTGTCGGCGCCGGTCCGGTCGTCCATCTCGGCATAACCCGGTTCGGACAGCCGCCACCCCGCCCGGGCCCGCAGTGGCACGCCGCTGAGCATGAGCGTCCGGCGGCCGGGTCCCGGGGGCAGCACCGCGGACCAGCCGTCCGCCGGGGCCGCCAACTGCCCGCCGTCCGGCAGGGTCAGCCGGCCGCCGCCGACCTGCACGTCCAGCGCGACCGACTGCAGGGTCGCGGCCTCGGCCGGTGGGAATCGAGCCGACATCCGCCGGACCAGCCACATGACCAGGACGGGAATGAGCAGGCCGATCAGCAGCGCGGCGATCAGCACCGCGATCTTGGCCTCGGGATTGGGTAGGCGTTTCATTCCGAGGCGGAACGCGACCGCCTGATCGGACGCACGCTGGGGATCCGCGGACGGCGCGAGCGCGACAGTGATGTCGCCGGTAAGACGCCCGTTGCCCTCGGTTGAGGGGGTCAGGGTGAGCGGCACCGCCACCAGTTGCCCTTGGGGGACGGGAAAGCAGTCGGCGCCGTTGGGCGTGGCGATCTGCGCGGACACGTCCCGCGGGCCCTGCACCGGACCGGCGGTGACTGTCACGCAGCCGTCACCCTGTTCCGGACCCTGGACGGTGATCAGCGCCGACCTGGCCTGCGCTCCTTCGGTCTCGCCGAAGTCGACCACCTGATCCGGGGGCGCCACGGTCGGCGCGCCGAAGGGCGGCTGCACCGGGACCGTGGCCTGCCGGGTCACGGCACCCAGCGCCTGGCCCGCGACCTGCCCGTCGACCTTGACCACCACGATCGCTAGCCCCGCCGCCCCGTCGGCGGGGATCTCGAAGGTGACCGGTTCGGTCAACGAGACCGGTATCTGCACGACCGGGCGGTCGGGGCCGGGCAGGGTCACCTCGGCGGTGGCCGTGAACCCGGCCGGGAGCTCGGTCAGCTGGATGGGTGCGCCGTCCAGCGTCTGCGGCTGGAACCGTATCGCGACGCTCTCCCCGACCCGCCAGGATTCGGGATCCACCGGGATCGGCTTGATCGCGAAGTCGCTGGTCAGGGTGACCGCGATGTTCGAGACCGCGTTCGGGTGCTCGCCGGTGGTGTCGACGAAGGTGACCTTCCAGTCGCCGGTCCAGTCCTGCCCGCCGGTGCGCAAAAGGTCCACGCTCAGCGGACCCCCGGTGAACCATTCGAAGCTCGCGCCCGCGAGCTCCGACGCGGCGGTGCCGGTGTCGGGCCCGTTGCCATCGATCACGATGGGTGAGCCGCTCGGCGGGGTGACGGTGACCTGGATGCCGGACCGGATCAGTGCCTTGGAGCCGTCGTCGACGACGGCGTCCAGATGCACCGCGCTGATGGTGTTGTCCAGTTTGAAGGTGTAAGTGCCCTCCGGGCAGAGCCGCACCTGGCACACGGGATTGGGTCCCTCCCGCGCGGGGGCACGGTCGAGTTCACCGATTGCGGCCAACGCGAGAAACAGGTCGCCGACCGAATCCGCGGGCACGAAGACGCCACGACCGGGCTCCGCGCCGCAGGAACCGTTCGGGTTCTCGACGTAGTCGCGCATGAACGAGAATCGGTCGGCGTCGGTTCCGCCCAGGCCCACCCCGATCAGAGTGATGTCGGCTGCGCGCATCTGGTCGGCGATGCCACCGGGACGGCACATCTCCGCCATGGCGGCGGCCTTGGCCTGCTCGGCGGTACCCGCGTCGGTGAGCGGAGTCTCCTCGAACCCCGGTATGTCCTTGGTCTGGCTGGTCAACGGATCCAGTTCGGGTTGGCTGCTGCCGTCACGAGGCCAGATGGTGAACTCGCCGTCGGTGAACCAGATCGCGAACTGGCAGGTGCTCCCGCGACCGCCCGGTCGCTGCGCCGCCTTGTCCTGCAGGGTCCGGTTGAGCCAGGTCAGGGCTGTCCAGTAGTCGGTTTCGGCCCCGCGGTCCCGGTCGGCGAAGGCAGCCAGCTGCCCGTCCAGATCCGGCAGTGCGTCTCGGTTCAGCGGGGTGAACCCGACGGCCGTGGTGACATCGTCGTCGAACCCGGCGACCGTCACGTCGACGTCGGCCTTGACCTGGTCGAACGAACGAGCCAGACCGCCCAGCAGGGCCTGCGCTCCGGCCACCCGGACGTCGGTCGGGTCGGTGGGGGGCTCGTTGCTCCCGGTGCCGCTGAGGCTGCCGGACGTGTCGATCAGCACGACCAGGTCGCCGGTCTTCTTCTCGTCCACACAGGCCGCGAGATTCTGCAGAACGGGCGACGTCGCGATCTCCGGGCCGCCCACCGATGCGGCCGCCGCGCCGGCCGTGGCGGCCGAGGCGACCATCAGACCGGCGGCAGCCACGCTGATCGCGAGCGTGCGCAGGCGACCCACTAGAACCAGATCTCCCAGCGGGCGACCTCATCGGCGATGAGGTACGCGAACCAGCCGGCCACCAGCAGGCCGACAACCAGCACGGCCACCCGGAGCGCCCCGAGAAGGCCGCGTCGATCGACGTACCAGCGGCTCAGCCGGCGGCGCAGGTCCACCCGGGTGAAGACGGCCAACGGGATGACGCTGCCGAACAGGACGATCAGCCACCCGGCGATGTTTGCCGGCAGGGTGCCGACGATCGTCAGCGCCAGCGCGGCCAACGGCAGGACCAGCCCCACGACGAGCAGCCAGGTCGGCGGGCCTACGACCCCGGACGCGGACTCGGGTCCCACCGCGGACTGGATCACCGTGGGCGCCGACCGCGCCGGATCGGACCATGACCCGCCCGCCGCTGGTGGACCGGGCGGCGGTGGGTCGGGAGGCGACCAGGAATTTCCGCCCGACCACCCGGTGGCGGGCGGTGGCGGTGGCGAAGAGCCGGACGGCGGCCCACCCCAGCCGGGCGACTGACCGGGCGACTGTCCAGCCGGCCCGCCGGCCGGACCACCCCAACCGGGTGGGTCGGACCAATCGTCGTTCGCCGGCGTCGCGCGTTCGGGCATGGTCAGCTGGGTCCGGTACGGAACGGTCGCCGGGCCGACGGATTCCCGCCGCGGCAGCCGAAAGTCATCCAGGTCGTGGCCGGCGAGCCGGGCCCGGGGCTCGGGTCATCGACGTTCCGGCGCAGGTCCGCACGGACCGTCTTCCCTCGCGTCATCAAGCCCCCCGCGAGCCTGCCGAACCGACAGTCCCGCACCCAGTGGAACCGGTGGTCCGGCCGATGGCGACCCGACCTTGGTTTGCTACCAACCGCGCAGATGTCCGGATGGTAGTGCAACCCATTCCGCGGCCGACAGCCGTATTCGATCCCGTTGCGATCGCCCGGTCGGGGAGTCGCCCCGATCAAGATCCGTCGCGACACGGCGGCGATCGGCCCGGTGACCCGGACACCCCAACTGGAATTCGACGATGCATCATCCAATAGAATGAATGGTCCGCGATGCGTCGGCCAGTGGGAGCTTCGCCGGTCGCGGGTGATCGCGGATCCGAGGGGGATGAGCGAGGCGTGCCGAGCGAACCTACACCGCGCCGTGGCCCCCGGAAGGGGTGCGGAGCCGGCGTGCGACCCGCCGGGGGTGATGGATGAGCGAGCCGATCACGCGGGCCGGGCGGGCCGTCGGCATTGATCTGGGCACCACCTACTCAGCCATCGCCACGATCGGCCCCGACGGCGAACCGGTGATCGTCCCGAATCGGGAGGGCGAGCGGATCACCCCGTCGGTGGTGCTGTTCCAGGGCGACTACGTGGCCGTCGGGTCGAGCGCCAGACAGGCCGCCGCCGAATCCCCCGACGACGTCGTCCAGTTCGTCAAGCGCAAGATGGGCGACCGGTCCTGGAGCTTCGTGACCTCCGGTGGCGAACAGATCGAAGCCGAGATGGTGTCCGCGGCGATCCTGCGCCGCCTCAAGGAGGACGCCGAGATCGCGCTGGGTGAGCCGGTGACCGACGCGGTCATCACGGTTCCCGCCTATTTCGACGATGCGCGCCGCCGGGCGACCATCGACGCGGGGGAGATCGCCGGCCTCAATGTCCTCGGGGTGATCAACGAACCCACCGCCGCCGCAGTGTCCTACGGGATGCATAGCGGCCTGCAGGGCACCGTCCTGGTTTACGACCTCGGTGGCGGCACGTTCGATGTCACCGTCATGCGGATCGAGGGAACCGATTTTCGCGTGCTGTCGGTCCAGGGCGACCGCAACCTCGGCGGCTTCAACTGGGACAACGAGTTGATGGGTTACATAGCCCGCGAGGTCCAGCAGGTGGCCGGGGTCGATCCGCTCGACGACGACCTGCTGTCGGCGGAGCTGCGGGACAAGGCCGAACGAGCCAAGCGCACCATGACCACCATCCCGGAAACCAGGGTGATGATGCGCGTCGACGGGAAGCAGCACGGGATCCGGGTGACCCGGGCGACCTTCGAGGACATCACCCGTGGACTGCTCGCGCAGACCCGGACCAACGTCGAGCTGGCGCTGGCCGACGCGGGGGTGGCCGCGACCGACGTCGACCATCTGCTGCTCGTGGGCGGTTCGACCCGGATGCCGATGGTCCGCGACCTGCTCACCTCGATGACCGGACGCCAACCCCGGCCGGGCGGCAATCCCGATGAGGCAGTTGCGCTCGGCGCCGCCGTCCAGGCCGCCCTGCTCGCGGCCCGAGCCTCCGCGGATCCGGCCGACGCACCCGCCGCCCCCGCCGTGCCGTCCACGACACTTCAGGTCGCCATCCACGACGTGACGGCGCACGGGCTGGGCGTGGTCACCTTCGACGAGGGCTCCGGAGCTTACCAGAACACGGTCCTGCTGCCGCGTAACAGTCCGGTGCCCGGCAGCGGCTCCGAGGATTTCGTCACGTCAGAGGCCGGGCAGACGAACGTGCTGGTGGAAATCACCGAAGGCGACGACGAGGACGTCGAGTTCGTCACCGTCGTCGGGCGCGGGCAGATCGCCCTGCCCTACCGGGACGACCGGACTCCCGTCCGCGTGGTGATCTCGTTCAGCGCCAACGCGGTCATCTTCGCCGAGGTCTTCGACGGCGGCGACGGCCGCAAGTTGGGTGATCTGGAGATCGAGCGACGGTCGAATCTGAGCCGCAACCAGCTCACCCGGGCCACCGCCCAACTCCGGCGTCGGGAGGTGAGCTGACGTGGCCGCACCGGAACCGGTCGACTACTACGAGCTCCTGGCCATCGAGCAGGGTTCCGACGGCGACGGCATTCGCCAGGCGGTCCTGGAACAGCGGCGCAAGTGGCTGCGGCGGCAGAATGCGCCCAGCGTCGAACGGCAGCGGCAGGCCGAGGATCAGCTCCGCGCGATCGCCGCCGCCGAGCAGGAATTGCTCGACCCGGCCCGACGCGAGGTCTACGACCGCCAGTTGCGCGAATCGCTCACCGCCAAGCGACGGCCGACTCCCCCACCGGCCGTCACCCACCAGCCGCCCGCCCCACCGCCTCCACCACCCGAGCCCGCCATCGACTGGATCGGCCGAGCCTCGGCCGAGTTGCAGCGCGGTGACTACCGTTCCGCCCGGTATGCCGCGGGCGAAGCGACCGAACGCAGGCCGCGTGACCCGGCCGCCTGGTCCGTTCGGGGCGCCATCAGCAGGGCCCAGAACAGGTTTGATGACGCCGTTTTCGAGTACACCGAGGCCACCAGACTGGACTCGACACCCGGGCGCTTCGTGCTGCTGGGGCAGGCGAACGAGGCCGCCGGCTACTGGCAGCAGGCTCTCGCGGCCTACGGCACCGCCGCCGACATGGAGCCGACGGAGTCGGCCTACAAGATCGCCATGGCCGAGGTGTGGATGGGGCAATACCGCCCGGACCAAGCGATCTCGTTGTTGGAGCCGGCGCAGACCACCTGGCCCCTCGATCGCGAGGTCGGGCTGACGCTGGCCCGGGCGCTGTCCGCGCAATCCGACCTGCAACTCACCCTGCTGAACAACAACACCCTGGTCTTCACCAGCGTCAACCAGATCAATCGCGTCACGACGGACCTGACGCGCGCGCTGTCCATGTCGTTCGACGACGATGCGCTCCGGTTGCACCTTCAGCGCCGACTCGGTGAGGCGCACAACGCGAGCCTGCGGACCTGGTCGTTCCCGGTCGGCGTGGGTTGCGCCGGGGTTGGCGGCCGCGTCGTGGGTTGGCTGTTTGCTCTCTACCTGGCGCTCGCCGTGCCGATCAGCGTCGTCAAGCCCGGCGCGCTGGCCGGCTTCATCGGAGTTGCCCTGGGCGCGCTGGTGATCTGGACCTTCTTCCGCGCGTACCGGAAGCCGGGGTGGGCCGCCAACGCGGCCCGAAATGGGCCGTACGTCCAGCGGTGGGGTATCTGACCCGAGATCGCCCGATCACTCTTGGTAGCATTATCGCGTGGACGATCGGCGTTCGTGATTCGCTACACCATTAGTATGAATTGGGCGAGGACAGCGTAGAGTAGCAACCACGGGAGCGGTCGCAAATGGGGCGGGCAGTCGGCATTGATCTCGGGACGACCACTTCGGCGGTGGCAATCGTCGGGCCGGATGGGATTCCGACGATCCTGCCCAATCGCGAAGGCGAGCGGCTCACACCCTCGGTGGTCCTCTACCAGGGTCACGACTGGCTCGTCGGCTCGTCCGCGAAGCAGTCGGTGGCGGACGCGCCGGACGTGGTGCAGTTCGTCAAGCGCCACATGGGCGACCGGGACTGGGCTTTCGTCACCACGGAGGGCAGGCAGCTAGAGGCGGAGATGGTCTCCGGGGCCATCCTGCGACGGATCAAGGACGACGCCGAACTGGTCCTGGGCGAACCGGTAACCGATGCCGTGATCTCCGTGCCGGCTCACTTCGGGGACCCGCAGCGAAAGGCCACCGAGGATGCCGGCGAGATCGCCGGTCTCAACGTGCTCGGCCTGATCAACGAACCCACCGCGGCAGCCGTTTCCCATGCCGTGCAAACCGGCCGGCAGGGCACCGTGCTGGTGTACGACCTGGGTGGCGGAACCTTCGACGTGACCATCATGGACATCGTCGAGCGGGACTTTCGAGTGCGCTCCACCCAGGGGGACCGCAACCTCGGAGGGCTGCTGTGGGACAACGCCCTGATGGGCTACCTGATCGGGCAGGGTCATTCCGGAGGCGTTGCCGAGGACCTGATGCGCTCGCCGGAGCTGCAGGAGCGGGCCGAGCGGGCCAAGCACACTCTGACCACCACGAACGAGGCCCGGGTTCCCGTTCGAGTCGGCGGAAGGCAGCAGATCGTTCGAGTCACTCGAACGATCTTCGAGGAGCTCACCCGGGACCTGCTCGACCGGACCCGCGCGAATGTCGACATCGCCCTGGCCGACGCCGGGTTGACGGCTGATCAGATCGATCACATTCTGCTGGCCGGTGGGTCGACCCGGATGCCCATGGTCCGGGACATGCTCGGAAGCTTCTTCGGCCGGCCGCCGACACCCGGCGCAAACCCGGATGAGGCGGTCGCGCTGGGTGCAGCAGTTCAGGCCGCCATGCTCGCGCACGGATCGGCCGGCTACACCGAGATGCCGTCTGCGGGCACCCCGGCCACGCTGACCAAGCCCGACATCGTGATCCACGATGTCACTGCACATGGGCTCGGCGTGATCTCCTTCGATCCCGCCACAGGGGTTCATCGCAACCACGTCCTGCTGCCGTGCAACAGCCCCATTCCCGGGTGCGGCGAACGGCGATTCGTCACCGCCGCATCCGGTCAATCGGTGATCAGGCTCAGGATCACCGAGGGTGACGATGAGGACGTCGATTTCGTCCGAACCATCGGGCAGGCCCGCATCGCGCTGCCCGAAACCTCCGGTCGGACTCCGCTTCGCGTGGTCATCTCCCTGAACGCCGACGCGGTCGTCTATGCCGAGGTCTTCAACGACATCGGCAATAAGCTGGGAGACCTCGAGATCGAACGCGGCAGCAATCTGACCCGCGTCGAGATCGACCGGGCGGCCGCGAGCCTGCGGCGCGCGAACCTGGGTTGATCGACGCGGCGTCGGTCTCAGCTTGGCGGTGGTGAAGCGCTCGCCCTGGAACTACGGGTTCTCGAGACTGCCGGCACCGACCACGGCGAGGATGCGGGCGGGCGGTGCCGCGGCGATCACGCCGTCGAACCATCCCGGTCCGGAGAACCAGGTCACGCGTGGGGGGCTGCCGGCTTCGTACTGGGACAGGGCCGCGCGTCTGGTGACCAGACGCGCCGCCTCGTCTGGGTATCAGACGGTGATGGCCACCGACTCGTCGACCGGCCGCACCACCAGCGCACCCGGATCGTCGTCGTTCACGTCGACCAGCACGGTCTGACCGTCCCGGATCCGGCCGGCCAGCAGTTCCTTGGCCAGCTGATCGCCGATGGCCGACTGGATCAGCCGGCGCAACGGACGCGCTCCGTACAGCGGGTCGAACCCGCCGATGGCCAGCCACTCCCGCGCGTCCGGGGTGACCCGCAGGGTCAGCCGGCGGGCGGACAGCCGCTTGGCGAGCGCGGCGACCTGGATGTCGACGATGGCGGCCAGCTGCTCGGTGGACAGCGCGTGGAAGAACACGATGTCGTCGAGCCGGTTCAGGAACTCCGGCTTGAACGCCACTCGGACGACCGACATGACGGTCTCCCGGCGCTGCTCCTCCGACATGCTCTGGTCCATCAGCGCCTGGCTGCCCAAATTCGACGTCAGGATCAGCAGGGCGTTCCGGAAGTCCACGGTGCGGCCCTGACCGTCGGTGAGCCGACCGTCGTCCAACACCTGCAGCAGGATGTCGAAAACATCCGGGTGGGCCTTCTCCACCTCGTCCAGCAGGATCACCGAATAGGGCCGGCGGCGGATCGCCTCGGTCAGCTGACCGCCCTCGTCGTAGCCGACGTAGCCCGGAGGGGCGCCGACGAGCCGTGCCACCGAATGCTTCTCGGAGTACTCGCTCATGTCGATGCGGACCATGGCCCGGGGGTCGTCGAACAGGAAGTCGGCCAGTGCCTTGGCCAGTTCGGTCTTGCCGACGCCGGTCGGACCGACGAACAGGAACGAGCCGGTGGGCCGGTCTGGGTCGGAGATGCCGGCCCTGGCCCGGCGGACGGCATCGGAGACGACCCGGACGGCGTCCGCCTGACCGACGACGCGCCGGCCCAACTCAGCTTCCATGCGCAGCAGCTTCTCGGTCTCGCCCTCGAGCAGCCGGCCGGCCGGAATACCGGTCCAGGCCGCGATCACGGTCGCGATGTCGTCCGGACCGACCTCCTCGCTGACCATCGGAGCCTCAGTGACACCAGTTGCGTCCGCCTCCATATCGGCCGAGATGGCCTGGGACAGCTCGCGTTCCAGTGCCGGAATGCGCGCGTAGAGCAATTCGGAGGCCTTGGCCAGGTCGCCGTCGCGCTGGTGCCGCTCGGCCTGCATACGCAGCTCGTCGAGCTCCTTCTTCAGCTCACCCACCCGGTTCAGGCCCGACTTCTCCCGCTCCCACCGCTCGTTCATCGCGGTGAGTTGCTCGTTCTTGTCGGCGAGGTCACGGCGCAACCGGCCGAGCCGGTCCTGCGACGCGGCGTCCGACTCCTTCTCCAGCGCAAGCTCTTCCATCTTGAGCCGGTCGACGGAGCGCTGCAGTTCATCGATTTCGACGGGCTTCGAGTCGATCTCCATCCGCAGCCGGGAGGCCGCCTCGTCGATCAGGTCGATCGCCTTGTCCGGCAGGAACCGACTGGTGATGTAGCGATCGGACAGGGTTGCCGCCGCCACCAGCGCGGAATCGGCGATGCGCACGCCGTGGTGCGCCTCGTACCGTTCCTTGATGCCGCGCAGGATGCCGATGGTGTCCTCCACGCTCGGCTCGCCGACGAACACCTGTTGAAACCGGCGCTCCAGCGCCGGGTCCTTCTCGATGTGTTCACGGTATTCGTCCAATGTGGTCGCGCCGACCATCCGCAGCTCGCCGCGGGCGAGCATCGGCTTGAGCATGTTCGAGGCGTCCATCGCGCCCTCGCCGGTGGCGCCGGCGCCGACAACGGTGTGCAATTCGTCGATGAAGGTGACGACCTGACCGTCGGAATTCTTGATCTCCTCAAGGACGGCCTTCAGCCGCTCCTCGAACTCGCCGCGGTACTTGGCCCCGGCAATCATCGAGCCCATGTCCAGCGCGATCAGCTTCTTGTTGCGCAGCGAGGAGGGCACGTCACCGTCGACGATCCGCTGGGCCAGGCCCTCGACGACGGCGGTCTTGCCGACGCCGGGCTCGCCGATCAGTACTGGGT
>DATDBV010000057.1:0-7260 GCA_036524715.1 Nakamurella sp.
GCAGGGGCGCCAGCCGGTAGTCGACGGACAGCACGACGGCGCCGACGCCCAGGCAGACCTGGCTGCACAGCCAGTCCGAATGATCCAGCGCGCCGAGGGTCCAGCCGCCGCCGTGGAAATGAATGACCACGGGGCTGTCCGGGGCCTGCGCCACCGCCCGGTAGATACGGACGGGCACCCGCTCGCCGTCCTGCTCGATGACCCGATCCTCGGTGCGCACGCCCCTGGCCAGCTTGCCGGTGACGCCGGTGGTGAGCCTGCCGTGGCCGGCCAGCAGCTCCTGCGCCTTTACGATCTGTTCGGGGGTCATCGTGTCGACCGACCCGCCCGGCGTGTGGGCGAACAGCCAGGCGAATGCGCGCACCCGGAGATCCAGCTTGGCCATCGCGACCCCTACTCGTCAGTAACTTGTGGCCTCATTCTGCCAGCGATGCGCCCTGGCCGGGGACCCGGATGCGCGCTGATAGACTGAACTACTGGGTCCGGCTGCAGTCCGTGGCGGCCGGTACCGTCATCCCCCCGGCGAAGGTAGTCCGGAGCGGGCCGCGCACGGGACAGAAGGAATCCAGGAGTACCGATCGTGGCGTTGACCGCCGAGCAGAAAAAGGAAATCCTCGCCGAGTACGGCCTCCATGAGAGCGACACCGGGTCGCCCGAGGCGCAGGTCGCGATGCTGTCCAAGCGGATCTCGGACCTGACCGACCACCTCAAGCAGCACAAGCACGACCACCACACCCGCCGAGGTCTGATGGGCCTGGTCGGCCGCCGGCGTCGGCTGCTGCGCTACCTGCAACAGGTCGACATCAGCCGCTACCGCTCGCTGATCGAGCGGCTCGGGCTGCGTCGATAATGGGCCGCTAGTACCACGCCGGCCGGATGACGCACCGCGACCTCCGGCCGGTCCACAACTGAACATCACCAGGGCCACTCCACCTGCCCGAACGGCCAGCCCGCCCGCGGGAACGCACGGCCGGTCCTCGGTAGTGGCCACCGGAACACCCGTCATCGGCTGTTCCGGCGGCTTCGATCGATGGCCGGCGCACGCCCGCGCATCGGCGGCCCTTCGACCCGCTTTGGCGTGGCCTCCCAACCCCCGGCGCGACAACTTCTCGCGACCGGCAACCAAGGAGCCACATGTCGGATCCCACCACCACCAGCGCCACCGCCGTCCTGGACAACGGCTCGTTCGGCACCCGTACCGTCCGGTTCGAGACCGGACGGCTGGCCCAGCAGGCCGCCGGCGCCGTCGCCGCCTACCTGGATGACGACACCATGCTGCTGTCCGCCACCAGCGCCGGCAAGCATCCCAAGGAGCAGTTCGACTTCTTCCCGCTCACCATCGACGTGGAGGAGCGGATGTACGCGGCCGGGCGTATCCCCGGGTCCTTCTTCCGCCGGGAGGGCCGTCCGTCCGAGGACGCCATCCTGACCTGTCGGTTGATCGACCGCCCGCTGCGCCCGACGTTCACCAGCGGGCTGCGCAACGAGGTCCAGGTCGTCATCACCGTCATGGCCCTGAACCCGGACGACCTGTACGACGTGCTGGCCATCAACGCCGCATCGGCGTCCACCCAGATCTCCGGCCTGCCGTTCTCCGGCCCGGTGGCCGGCGTGCGCGTCGCCCTGATCGACGGCCAGTGGGTCGCCTTCCCCCGGCACTCCGAGCTGGCGCGGGCCGTGTTCGACATGGTCGTCGCGGGCCGGCTCGCCGGTGACGATGTCGCGATCATGATGGTCGAGGCAGAAGCAACAGAGGCCACCGTCGCCTTGGTCGCCGGCGGTGCCACCGCGCCGACCGAGGAGGTCGTCGCCGAGGGCCTGGAGGCCGCCAAGCCGTTCCTGCGGGTGCTGTGCCAGGCGCAGAACGAGTTGGCCGGCAAGTCCGCCAAGCCGGTCGCCGAGTTCCCGCTGTACCCGCCGTACCAGCAGGACGCGTACGACGCCGTCGCCGGGCTGACCTGGGACGAGCTGGGTCGGGCGCTGAGCATCGCCGGCAAGCAGGACCGCGACAACGCCGTCGACGCGATCAAGACCCGCGTCTACGAGACCCTTGGCGGGTCGTTCGCCGGCCGGGAGTCCGAGCTGGGCAACGCGTTCCGCTCGGTCACCAAGCTGCTGGTGCGCCAGCGGGTGCTGCGCGACAAGGTGCGCATCGACGGCCGCGGGCTGACTGACATCCGCACGCTGGGCGCCGAGGTCGGCTACCTGCCGCGGGTGCACGGCTCGGCCCTGTTCGAGCGCGGTGAGACGCAGATCCTGGGCGTCACAACGCTGAACATGCTCCGGATGGAGCAGCAGTTGGACACCCTGTCGCCGGAGACCCGCAAGCGCTACATGCACAACTACAACTTCCCGCCCTACTCGACCGGCGAGACCGGCCGCGTCGGCTCGCCCAAGCGGCGCGAGATCGGGCACGGCGCGCTGGCCGAGCGGGCCCTGGTGCCGGTGCTGCCGTCCCGCGAGGAGTTCCCGTACGCCATCCGTCAGGTGTCGGAGGCGTTGGGCTCCAACGGTTCCACCTCGATGGGCTCGGTCTGTGCGTCCACCCTGTCGCTGCTCAACGCCGGCGTGCCGCTGAAGGCGGCGGTGGCCGGCATCGCCATGGGTCTTGTCTCGGACACGGTCGAGGGCTCGACTCAATACGTCGCGCTCACCGACATCCTCGGCGCCGAAGATGCCTTCGGTGACATGGATTTCAAGGTCGCGGGGACCCGCCAGTTCGTCACCGCGCTGCAGCTGGACACCAAGCTGGACGGCATCCCGTCCGAAGTACTCCGTGGTGCTCTCGTGCAGGCCCGGGATGCCCGGTTCGCCATCCTGGACGTCATGCACGAGGCCATCGACGCGCCGGATCCGATGAGCCAGTTCGCGCCGCGGATCACCACCATCAAGGTGCCGGTCGACAAGATCGGCGAGGTGATCGGGCCGAAGGGCAAGATGATCAACTCGATCACCGAGGAGACCGGTGCCGATATCGCGATCGAGGACGACGGCACGATCTTCGTCTCGGGAGCGGACGGCGCGTCGGTCCAGGCGGCGATCGACAAGGTCAACGCCATCGCCAACCCGCAGTTGCCCAAGGTGGGCGAGCGGTTCCTGGGCACGGTGGTCAAGACCACCGCGTTCGGCGCGTTCGTCTCGCTGCTGCCCGGTCGCGACGGCCTGGTGCATATCAGCAAGCTCGGCGGCGGGAAGCGGATCGGCAAGGTCGAGGACGTGGTCAACGTCGGCGACAAGCTGCAGGTCGAGATCGTCGAGATCGACGCCCGCGGCAAGATCAGTTTGGTGCCGGTCAAAGCTGATGTCACCGCGGAAACCTCCGTTGAACCGCAGGTGGCGGCCGAGCCCGAACCCGCGCAGGTCTGACCTGGTGGCGGTGTTGCTGACCGGACCCGTCAAGCGGGTCCGGTCGACCGTGCTGGAACGGGCGGCCGACGGCTCGACCGTCACCGCGTCGCTCCTGCCCGGCGGGCTGCGGTTGGTCACCGAGAGTGTGCCCGGCGCGCGTAGCGCCACCATTGGTGTGTGGGTCGGCGTGGGGTCGGTCGACGAGACCCCGCGGCTGGCCGGCGCGTCGCACTACCTGGAACACCTGCTGTTCAAGGGCACCCGGACCCGCACCGGGTACGAGATCGCCGACGCGGTCGACGCGGTCGGCGGTGAGCTGAACGCGTTCACCTCGCACGAGTACACCTGTTACTACGCGAGGATTCTCGCCGATCAGGCGCGGATGGGTGCGGAGTTGGTGTGCGACGTGGTGCTGGACGCGGTGATCGCCGCGGACGACGTCGACACCGAGCGCATGGTGATCCTGGAAGAGATCGCTATGCGTGACGACGACCCGGAGGACACCCTGGCCGACGCGTTCGCCGCCGCCGTGTTCGCCGGGCACCCGGTGGCCGCGCCGGTGATCGGGTCGGCCGAGACCATCAACGCGATGTCCCGCATCCAGGTCGCCGGCTATTACCGCCGCCGGTATGCGCCGTCGAAGATGGTCGTCGCGATTGCCGGCGGGGTCGACCACGGCGACGCGTTGCGCTGGGTGCGGTCGGCGTTCGCGGCACGGCTTTCGGCCGACCCGGACGGGGCCCCCGTCGGGTACCGGGGCGGGCGCGGGCGAACCAAGCCGCTGGGACACCCATTGGTGGTGAGCCGGGACACCGAGCAGGCCCATGTGTGCCTGGGCGTGCCGTCCGGAGATCGGAACTCGCCCGATCGGACAGTTCTGGCAGTGCTTTCGGCGGCGCTCGGCGGCGGGATGAGTTCCCGGCTGTTCCGGTCGATCCGGGAGGAGCGCGGCCTCGCGTACTCCTGTTATTCGGGTACCGCCGCCTATGCCGACGTCGGGGCCCTGTCGGTGTATGCCGGTTGCGCACCCGACCACCTGGGTGAGGTGACCAAGCTGATCGGCCAGGAATTGGCCGATGTGGCCGACAACGGCCTGCGGCCGGACGAGCTGAGACGGGTGCAGGGCCAGTTGTGCGGCTCGCTGGCGCTGGCGTTGGAGGACTCCGAGTCGAAGATGAGCCGGATCGGCAAGTCCCTGTTGGTGCGCAGCGAATTCCGCACGGTCGAGGACGAGTTCGCGGCGATCCGCTCGGTGACCGCGGACCAGGTCGGTGCCCTGGCCCGGACGCTGTTCCAGCAGCCGCTGTCCGCGGCGGTGGTGGGGCCGTACGCCGCCGCCGACGAGTTGCCGACCGAGCTCCGGTCGATGGTCGGCTGACCGGCCCGAACCGCGGGACAAGGTGTACCGCCCCGCCGGATCCGTCATCGGGCTGGACGTGCGACATCGGTTCGATCCGCGTCGAGGTCGTCCTGCCGGAGCAGCTCGGTGAGGCGGGCGACCCCTGTCGCCAGATGCCGGCGGTACGTCGTCGTCGGCAGGTCGAGCAGCTCGGCCGCCGCGGCCTGGGTCGCGGCCGGTTGGAGGTACGTGTGGTGCAGCGCGCGGAAGCCCCGGCGCTCCCGCGGCGACGCCTCGAGCCGCGTCGCGGCCTCCCGGATCCGCGCCCTGAGCTCGGCCTCGCGGATCCGCGTGTCGGCGTGAGCCGAGACCCTCGCAGAGATCAGTGGGGCGTAGAGCAGCGGCGACCCACGCAGTCCGCGAGCCTGGCCGAGGTCGCGGAGCGCCACCTTCACCGCGGCGGCGAAGTCGTCGTCACAGAGCCGGTGGGTGTCGACCGAACCGGCCGATGCGGTGCTCGTTCCGAGGTTGAGCGGTTGGTCGACGAGCTCGCGTTCGCCGAGGAGCTGCAGCCAGGCGAGCGGCGGCGTGGTCCGCCAGTCGTGGCCGTACACGCCGTAACGGCGGTTGTCGACTTCGAAGTCGGCCTCGGGGAGCCGTTGCATGTCGGAGTAGGCGCAGATCTGGGCCCACAGATCCGGGTCGGCGTAGTACACGAAGCTGTGCGCCAATCGGAGCGTGGACAGGTAGTAGCCGACGAAGTACAACATGATGAAGAGTTGGACGGGTCCGAGCTCCTGGTAGCCATCGGTCTGCATCCAGAACCGGAACAGCCCTGCCCGTTCTCCCTCACGCAGCGGCGCGGTGCGGTCCAGATAGGCACACGTCCGATCGACGGCCGGGTCCCGGCGCCGGTCGTCCTGGGTCACCCGCTCCAGCGCGAGAGTGCCGATCAGTCCCAGCACGTCGCCGTCCGGGCCGCGGATCAGGTGCACACAGTCCGGTTGGCGGGATATCCAGTAACCGGCCAGCTCGCTCGCGGCGGCGCCCTCGTGTCGTTCCACCATGTCGAGTACCAGCCCACGCTCGGCGTCGGAGGCCGGGGCCGCTGACAGCGCCCGCAGGTCGGTGCCGGACTCCGCACTGCCGGTGACGATCGGTCCGAGGACCGGGTTGTCCCGATGCAGGAACACGTAATCCACGAGAACCTGTTGCCGCAGCGGCACCGGAACTTCGTTGAACCGGCGCCGGTAGTACGCGCCGGCCCTTCGGTGCAGGTCGGCATAGCGTTGCTGGTGGCGCCAGCGCAGTTCCGCACCGAGCGCGTCCCGGGCGACGTCGTGCGGGAACAGGCCGCGCGGACCCGCCTCGATGATCGACAGCCCACGCAACCAGTCGAACGTGGCGAGCGCGTCGGGCACCTGCAGCAGCTCGGCGAGCAGCGGCTCGCTGAGCGTCAGGACCTGCGCGCAGGCTTCGAGGGCCCGACGATGCTCCGATGTCGGGACGGTGTCCACCAGCCGGCTCAGCAGGGCCGTCATGACCCCTGGCAGATGTGCAGGCGGCACCTGGTCGCCCCCCTGTGCGATCACATCGGCCACCAGCGCCAGCGCGAGCGGGTGGCCGTGGGTGAAGGCGAGCGCCTCGGCGTGCCGTTCGGCGGGGATGCCACGCCGTTCGAGCAGGGCGACGCTCTCGGCCGCCGTCAGGTTGTCCAGCTGCAGGGCGTGCACAAGGCCCCGCCACCCGGGGTCCGTGCGCCACCCGACGGACGGTGGTTCGCGGCCGGCAAGCACGGCGACGGTGTCCGCGGACAGGGCCGGCAGCAGGTCCTCGCGAAGCCATCGGTCGAGTGCGGTGAGGCGCTCGGCGGTGTCGACGAGCAGCACAAGTCCCGAGCGCTCGCCGAGCGCGGTCAGCGGCTCCGCGGCCGGGTCGCAACCGCATGCGGTCGCGATCTCGGCGAGCAACGCCGACCTCACCGGCGCCACGTCCCGACCGTCCACCCGGACGACCAACCGCCCGGCGTCCGCGGCGAGCGCGGCGAACCGCGTCAGCAGCGTCGTCTTGCCGACCCCGCCCGGGCCCGAGACGAACAGGACCGAACCTTGCCCGGCGTCACCGACCAGGCGCAGGAAGGTGTCGATCTCGCGCCGACGGCCGACGAACCCGTGTCGCCGCTGGGTCGCCAGTCGCTCCGACATCCGTTCGGTCACGGAGTCCCCGTGCTCACCGATATCACGATAGGGCAACAGGCCCCGCGCTGACAGCCGCCTGGCACTGATGGTCGGCTCGATGACCGCGGGTGCGTCTCAGTCGGCCGAGCTTGCGAGGCCGCCATCAAGCACAGGAGGACCGGGCGCAGACAACCGGCGACGGAGGAGCCGGGTTGTTCAGCGCGGTCCTAATCGCAACCCATCGGCAACGGCTCAAAGGTGTCGCGCAAGCGAATCAACCCGGCCCGAGCCCGGGACTTGATGGTGGCGGTCGGTATGCCGAGCTTCGCGGCGATCTCCCGGTAGGTCAGGCCACCGTAGAAGGCAAGGCCGATCACCTGACGTTGCCGCGGCGTC
>DATDBV010000058.1:0-5614 GCA_036524715.1 Nakamurella sp.
CGGTGCTGATGCCGGGCGTGTCAGGATGCGACGGTGATCCGGACCTCTCCCGGGCTCAGCGTCTCGTCGCCCGACTGCCACTCGTTGTCGGTCCACACCTGCCGGTCGACGGCCACGTCGGTGATGTTCATGGCGGTGGCCTGGGCGACCGACCAGGCGGCCAGCGAACGCCCGGCCGCGTCCGCGGACAGCCCGGCCACCGCCACGTCGACGGTGGCGGTCCGACCCTCGTCAGAGACGTCCCGCACGGTCAGCCCGCCGAGCTCGGCCTCCGACGCGGCCAGCGCAGCCGTCAGCTGCGGGGTCGCATCCTCGGCACCGGCCGGGGCCGTCCGGTCCGGGGCCAAGGCGGTCGGCCGTTGGCCACCGGCCTGACAGCTCAAGGCCAGCGGGGTGGCGCCGGACAGGCTCCGGATCAGCGTCGTCGCCTGCGGCTCCCACTTGGCGTACGCGTCCGGGTAGGCCGACTGCTGCACCGCCTGCGCGGCCTCGGTCAACGGCAGGTCCGGCCAGTCGTCGACCTGCAGGAGCGCGTCGTAGAACTGCCCGGCGGCGTAGATCGGGTCCAGAATCTCCTCCTGGGTGCCCCAGCCCTGGGAGGGACGCTGCTGGAACAGGCCGACGGAGTCCCGGTCGCCGTCCTCGCGATTGCGCAGACTGGACTCCTGAAAGGCGGTGGCCACCGCGATGATCCGGCCCCGTTCGGGGATGCCACGGGACAGCCCGACCGCGTTGATCGTCGACGCGTGGTGCAACTGGACGACCGTGAGGTCGACCGCCGGAGACGCGCCCGAGTCGACCGTGACCCCCGGCACCGTGCACTCGGCGCCGTCGACGAAGCTGTTGCGCCAGATCAGCAGGCCGCCGATGACCCCGGCCGCGATCACAACGATCACCACGCCCACGATGAGGCTGATCTTCACGGGCTTACGCATCGACCTCGACGGTACTGTGCGGACGCCTTGTGACGTCGTCTGCCCCCACGGCTCGGACGTACCTGAACGCCGAGATCGCCCGTGGCTCACGGGATATCTGCTGAAGTCATCGGATGCAATGCGGCATCGCACGAAACCAATCTCGTGCGGCGGACTCCGGGTGCCTCGTGCAGGCGTCCGAGATGGGCGTCCCCTCGCCGGGCAAGCGGGGAAACCGCACGCGAAACGGCCCACCCAGAAATAAGAGACAGGTGGGGCCGTTCCTTGAGGGCGAGGGTGGCAAGGCCGCGGCCGGGGCCGGCCGACTTGGCGTCCTCCAGGATGTCGGCGGCGGCGCCGAATGCGCCTGCGATGTCCTGCGGCGACCAGCGTTCGGCGGTGAGCTGCCGGGCATGTGTGGCGATCAGTTCGACCAGTGATTTCGGCGGTGTCGCGGTGCCGATCTCGCGCGAAGATCACCCAACGCCAAGGGCTCCATGGCTTGCAGCAGCAGCGTGGGATCGGTGGCGTCGGGTAGGACCTCCAGGCGAACATCCGGGCGGGCGTCGTCGGGCAGCTCGGCGGCCTTGATGATCGCCTCCATGATCCCGACGCGGAGGGCGGTGAGGTCGTCGGCGTGGGCACCGAGAAGCTCGGGCACCTCGGCGAGCCAGGCGGCGCCTTCTCGACTCAAGAGGGCCCGGTGGTGGGCCGGGTCGTCTCCACCGGCGGCGCCAGCTCCTCGGTGATGAGCTGATGCGCACGTTGGTGGGAAACCCCGAGCACGCCGCCGATGTCGCGGACGGGCATGCCGTCGGTGTGCAGCGCGCGGGCGGCCTCGCGCAGGGCGATGGCCGATTCGCGGCGGAGCCTTTCGGCGTCGGTGGCGAGTTGCCGGGCGTGGGTGAGCAGGGCCGCCGCGTCGGGCGGCACGGCGATGTCGATGTCCAGCACAAGAGCGGCGGCCTGCTCGTCGGTCAGGTTGAGCATGACCCGGATGAGGTCGCGAGCCATCGGCTCGATCTCGCGAACGTGTCGGGCCTGGGTGGCGCGGTCGACGGCGGGAACCGAGACGAACCAGAACTTGCCATCCCGTTCGACCGCCACCCGGTAGATGCCGTCCGGCTGGGTGTCCGCGGCGGCTGGCCGCAGTGCGGTGCTCATCATGTCCTCCACCATCTCGGGCCCAGCTTGGGCTCACATTCCTTGAAGATCGTCTCGGCGAGGCGTTCGCCGATCTCGGTGTGGCGCGGGACGGGGATGGTCAGTCCGTCCAGCCGCCACTTCTCGTGCGGCCCGCGGTCGCTGTGGAGGGTGAAGTCCAGGTCGCGTGCGGTTGCGGCGGCGGTGATCGTCCTGATCAGGTCCCGTCGCTTCACGAGTCTACCATCCCCTTGATACAAGGCTTCTAGGCCAGGGTAGACGCAACCGCAGGGCCGCGGAAGGTTCAGCGGTACAAGTCAGGCGTCGTCATGCAGCCAGGCGAGGGTCTGCTCCCTGGTTGCAGGGATGGTCCGTCCGGCCTCGATCTCGGCGGCGGACCGGCGGATGTCGGCCATCGCCTCGGGGTCGGACAGCAGCTCCACCGTCTCCTCCAGAGACTCGGTCATCCCATCGCCACCGGCGCCCGTGCCGACGAAACCTGTGCCGACGTCAGCAACTGCCCGGCCCCCGCTGCCGCACGCACCGCGCCGCCCATTTCGGGGTCGGTGACCGGCGGGTCCACCTTGTGCAGCGCGTCCAGCAGGTCGAAGGCGAGGCGTTTCACCGCCTCAGGGGTGCCGTCCACCTGAAGGTGATAGGCGACCGCGTACATGTCGTTCACGGGTGCTCCTCCTTGCAGGTCCGACGTGTCAGCCAGTGTGCCAGCGGGGCTACTCCATGAGCCGACCGGCGGCACGAGCGCATCGATGCCCTTGCCGACCGCCCGCACCCTGCTTCTCGGTGGCCCCGGCGCGGCACACCTCGGCCAGTACCGTCGACCCGGCGGCCGCATGCTCAGGCTCCCGCCCTCGGTACCGGTATCCGTTGCTGGGCCGGTGGGTGAACCCGCGGTTTCGCCGGGCTTCAGCGACTTGCGCGGTGGTGCTATCGGGTGATGTCTCCCGAAGCGTTGGGGCCTGTCGAGTAAGTCTGTGTGCGTAGTGTGCGCACTCCGGGCGTCTTGCTGCACTAATAGTGGACTAATAGTGGCGGAAGCCGCCCGACGGTACTGTGCGGGACGTGTCCGTCACTGCCGCATCATCCGTCCGGACCCCGGTCCTTGACCTGCTGTCCGACCCGGCCGAGTTGACCGCCGCCCTGGTCGACATTCCGTCCGTGTCCGGCACCGAACAGCCGATCGCCGACGCCGTGGAGGCGGCCCTGCGGGCGCTGGGCAGGTTCGAAGTGCGGCGAGTGGGCAACAACGTGCTGGCCCGCACCGATCTCGGCCGGCCGACCCGGATCATGCTGGCCGGGCACCTGGACACGGTGCCGATCGCCGACAACGTGCCCTCCCGTCGGGACGGCGACATCCTGCACGGCTGCGGCACCACCGACATGAAGTCCGGCGACGCGATGCTGCTGCACCTGGCCGCGACCCTGGCCGCGCCGGCCCGCGACCTGACCCTGGTGTTCTACGACTGCGAGGAGATCGAGTACGACCGCAACGGGCTCACCCGGGTCCAGGCCGAGCTTCCGCAGTGGCTGGCCGCCGACCTGGCCATCCTGGGCGAACCGACCAACGGCAATGTCGAGGCCGGCTGCCAGGGCACCATTTCGGCGGCGGTGACGGTCCGCGGGCGGCGGGCGCATTCGGCGCGATCCTGGCTGGGGGACAACGCGATCCACCGGGCTCGGGAGATCATGGACCGGCTGGCCGGATGGAACGCCCGGATCGTCGACATCGACGGCTGCCGGTACCGGGAGGGACTCAACGCGGTCGGCATCGCCGGCGGGGTGGCCGGCAACGTGATCCCCGACGAGTGCACGGTCCGGGTGAACTACCGGTTCGCCCCCGACCGCAGCGTCGCCGACGCCGTCGCCGTGCTGCACGAGGCGTTCGCCGGCTTCGAGATGACCGTGTTGGACAGCGCGGCGGGGGCGTTGCCGGGGCTGTCGGCGCCGGCGGCGGCGGAGTTCGTGGCCGCCGCGGGTGGGCGGGCGCAGGCCAAGTTCGGTTGGACCGACGTGGCCCGGTTCGCCGCCCTTGGCATCCCCGCGGTGAACTACGGCCCCGGCGACCCGTCGCTGGCGCACACTCGCGAGGAGCACGTCAGCATGACGCAGATCCGCGAGATGACCGAGACCCTTCGCGGGTATCTGTCCTGATTGCACCTGTCGTCGGATTCGGCGATGTGAGAAAATCTGCCCCGATCGAAGGGCGGTGGCGATGACCGACCTGCGGGTGGACGCGGTCGTCATTCCCGGCGAGGCGGCCGAGCGGATCGACTATCCGGCGGATACCATCTGGTTGCGCGCGGTCGGTCACGGCGACATTCAGGTCGCGGATTACACCAGCACGGATCGGGACGGCCCGCCGGCGCACCGGCATCCCTGGGACGAGCTGCAGATCGTCGTCGAGGGTGAGGTCGAGTTCCTGATCGGCGGCGTCTGGTCGGGCGGCGGTTCCGGCACCGTGCAGCTGTTGCCCAGGGGCGAACCGCACTCGGTCCGGGTGCCGCAGGGAAAGGCACGGATCGTGCAGGTGTCCATCGGCCCGCCCTACGACGCGTTCGCGCGGGAGATGGCGGGGCTGTTCGCGGCCGGCGCGTCGCTGCCGGAGATTGCCCGGGCGGCAGGCCGACACGGGGTGAGTTTGGCCTGACGGCCGTGAAGTGAACCGTCGGCGAAGTCCGGGTGACCGCGACCACGCCGTGGCCCACCGGTCACGGCCCTCACTACTGTTGCTCGGGTGACCGAATTCGAGGATCCACCGGCACCCACGCCGGACGGGCAGGTGCCGGAGCGGTTCAAGGGGCCCGTCCGCCTGCGCGGCGACCAGCGGTATCAGACCACCAGCACCACCGACCAGCGGCTGCTCGACTCCCGCGGGCCCAGCGACTGGGTACACACCGACCCCTGGCGGGTGATGCGGATCCAGGCAGAATTCGTCGAGGGTTTCGGGGCGTTGGCCGGTCTGCCGCGGGCGGTGTCGGTGTTCGGCAGCGCCCGCACCAAGCGCGGCACGTACTACTACCAGAAGGCCGAGGAGATCGGCGCCGCGCTGGCCGTGGAGGGCTTCGCGGTCATCACCGGCGGCGGTCCTGGGATCATGGAGGCGGCGAACAAGGGGGCCAAGAAGGCCGGCGGCCTGTCGGTCGGGCTTGGCATCGAGTTGCCGTTCGAGCAGGGCCTGAACCGGTACGTCGATCTGGGCATCAACTTCCGCTACTTCTTCGCCCGCAAGACGATGTTCGTCAAGTACTCGCAGGCCTACGTGTGTCTGCCCGGCGGCTTCGGCACGCTCGACGAACTGTTCGAGGCGCTCACCCTGGTGCAGACCAAGAAGGTCACCAAGTTCCCGGTGGTGCTGTTCGGCTCGGAGTACTGGGGCGGCCTGGCCGACTGGGTGCGCAAGTCGGTCGCCGAGGCCGGCAACATCTCCGCGCCCGACCTGAAGCTGCTGCATGTCACCGACGACGTGGATGACGCGATCCGGGTGGTGCATGACGCCTACGCGGCGTGGGTGGCGGCGCACTGATCCCGTGGTCGGCACC